>JALSWC010000151.1 GCA_027060825.1 Sulfurimonas sp. | reverse complement strand
CTACGGTATGATTTGCATCTTTTAACACTTTTATACTCACATCAAAACCATCAAGCTGTTTATGCACACTTCCAAATGTATCTGCTGTAATGACATGTACTTGAAAAAGTTTACTAAGAGATGGCAACAGATTTTTCACCCCATCCTTCACGATGCCATCTTTTGCCAAAGTACCATTATAATCCAAAACAAGATGTTTAATCTTCATACTTTTATAATTATTTATATCTATTTTTATGCTATTTTTATTCATATTTATACTCATCCTTAATTAAAAATGATATTGTATCGTATTAAGTGCTTCTCTTATTAAAAATTCAACTTAAGGAATAAATTGTTCAAATGCAGAGTATAAGGTATTGCTATCCTAAACCAAACCTAAGCATAGCAGTAAAATAATATATGAACATTTTATGACAAAAAATGACTTTATAAATTGAAAAGAAAAATAAAGTTTTAGTAAAAATATCTACTATTTCTTCAATATTTCCCTTTTTTGTGCTAAACTAAGTAAAATTAACCAAAAGGATATTATAGATTATGCAAGATATAAAACTCACACAATATAGCCATGGAGCAGGATGTGGTTGTAAAATTTCTCCAAAATTACTCGATACAATCTTAAAAAGTTCAAGAACAAAGGTGCCATACCCAGAGCTTTTAGTAGGAAATGATTCAAAAGATGATGCTGCTGCGTTTGACCTTGGCAATGGAACTTCTGTGCTTAGCACTACAGACTTTTTTATGCCCATAGTCGATGACCCTTTTACTTTTGGACGCATCGCTGCGACTAATGCCATTAGTGACATCTATGCAATGGGTGGAAAACCTCTTATGGCAATTGCAATCTTTGGTTGGCCAATAGACAAGCTTGATGCTGAAGTTGGTAGCCGTGTTATAGATGGTGGTCGTAGTGTATGTGAAGAGGCAGGTATTCCACTTGCAGGAGGACATAGCATTGACTCTCCTGAACCTATTTTTGGTCTTGCCGTAACAGGTTTAGCAGAAAATAAAAATCTTAAACGCAACGATACGGCAGAAGAAGATTGTGAAATATTTCTTACAAAAGGTTTAGGTATAGGCATACTTACAACTGCACAAAAACAGGGAAAAATTGCTGATGGTGATATTGATGTAGCCATAGAAGCTATGTGTGCCATCAATAAAGTTGGACAAGAGATAGCACAACTCGAAGGTGTAACAGCACTTACCGATGTAACAGGTTTTGGGCTATTAGGACATTTGAGTGAAATCTGTGAAGGAAGTAATATTAGTGCAGTGATTGAGTATGACAGAGTACCCATCCTGAAAAATGTAAAAAAATACTTAGCAATGGATTGTATTCCAGGTGGTACACGCAATAATTTTTTAAGTTATGGCGATAAAATAGGAGCAATGACGCACGAACAACAAAATATACTATGTGATGCACAAACTTCTGGTGGACTGCTTTGTGTTGTAAGAAAAGAGAGTGTACCAGCCTTTTTAGAAATTACTAAAAAAAGTGGACTTGCTTTAGAGTCTATTGGTCAAACGACTAAACGCAGTGAGCATCTAATAGAGGTACATTAAACTTGCAACTTACAGAAAATTTTCGCTCTATTGTTTTACAAAATACTCCTCTTTTGGATGTTCGCGCCCCTGTTGAGTTTGAAAAAGGTGCATTTGTAAAAACAACAAACTTGCCCATACTTACAGACAAAGAGCGTGAACTTGTTGGGACAAGGTATAAAAAACAAGGCAACGCTGCTGCTGTAGAACTTGCCGAGGAGCTTATACAAGAGAGTGGAAAAAATGAGCGTGTACAAGAGTGGAAAAGCTTCTACCAAAAAAATCCAAATGCCCTTTTATACTGTTTTCGTGGTGGGCAACGCTCTGGCATTGCTCAAGCGTGGCTAGGAGAAGTTGGCATAAATATAACACGCCTTAAAGGTGGTTATAAAGCCTTTCGTAACTTTTTGATGCAGGAGAGTCTCGACATAAGTAAAGCACTTAAAACTACCATCATTGGAGGTCGTACAGGCTCAGGCAAAACCATACTTCTTCAAGAGCTTAACAATGCCATAGATCTTGAGGGTTTAGCACACCACAGAGGTTCAACATTTGGTGGATTTGTCAATGCACAACCCACACAAATAAACTTTGAAAATGACCTTTCTTATGCACTTATTCAGTTGCAAGCAGAAGGCTTTAAAGAGCTTGTAATTGAGCATGAAAGTCATAATGTCGGAAAAATCTTCATTCCTAAAGAGATTTATGAAAACTTTATGGATGGTGAACTTATACTTCTTGAAACGCCACTTGAACAAAGAGTTGCAATTATATTTGAAGAATACATAGAAAATACACTCAATAGTTACATAGAAAAGTATGATGACAAAGGTATTCAAAAGTGGTCAGATAATATAGCAAAAAATCTCGATAAAATTCAAAAAAGAGTAGGAAGTAAGCGACATAAAGAGCTAAAACTTCTTTTTGAAGATGCTTTAAAAAATCAGTTGGACAATGATACACTACAAGGATATAAACCTCTTATAGAAAAGCTTCTTACAGAGTATTATGACCCGATGTATGATTACCAGATACAAAAGAGTAAAATCCCTGTTATTTTTAAGGGAAATTACGATGAAATTTTAGAGTTTTTACACAAACGAAACACTACCAAATAACTCTTCTGTATCATAGAGGGATTGGGCATTTTTCACTTCATATTTTTCATTTATATTAAAAAGTATGAAGTCTGCTTTTTCCCCCTCTTTTATCTCTCCAGCCTCGTAACCAAGTGCTTTTGCAGGGTTCTGTACTGTAAGTTTTACAAGTTCTGGCATTGTAATCATTTTAGATTTTACAAGCTTTGTGTAGTAGAGTGGCAGTGCATCGCTGAGTGCTTGACAACCATACGCAGCATCAAAAAATGCCACCTCTTTATTTACTGGTGAAGAGGGTTGATGCAGAGTTGTAAGTATGTCTATTTCATTTCGTTTAAGGGCATTTTGAAGTGCTTTCATATCCTCTTCTGATGCAAGAGGTGGGTTAAGTTTTGCTGTTGTATTAAAGTCATGACAAGCTGTATCACACTGGAGTAGATGGTGAATAGAGACTTCACAACTTACTTGCACGCCCTCCTCTTTTGCTTTACTAATGAGTTCTACTGAACGGGGTGATGCAATGGACTTGAACAAAATTTTAATGTCAAAATGTCTTGCTATTTCTATCATACGAGAGACATGCAGTACTTCACTCAGCTCTGGAATACCAGCAAGACCAAGATTTGAGCTTACATCACCATCGAGCATTACCCCTGCATTTATAAGGGAGTTATCTTCTGCTTTACAAAAAAGTGTTATGCCATACATCTCTACATACTCAGCAATTTTAATGGCAATATTATTTTTCGCTATGGTACTCATATAGGGTGCAATAGCACCTTTTTTAAGAAGTATTGCAATATTTGAGAGGGACATATCATCTTTAAGAGTGTTGAGCATAAAGTCTATCTCTGGTGTTGTTATCTCTTTTGTAGCATTTTGAGCAAATTCTAGGACAACTTCATTATCTATGGCAGGAGTTGTATCTGCGTTTAATACAATATGCCCAACCCCACCTTTTTTTGCCTCTTTTGCTATGCGTGCAATAGTCGTTGCATTTAAAGAAGAGTCAAAAACTTTTACATTCGTATCGACAAGGCTAGGAAGCAAATAGGCTCCTTTAGCATCTATGACCTCATCATCACTCAAATCTTTTCCTATCGCTACAACAATCCCATTTTCGACTTTAACATCAACCTCTCTCTCACCATAAACATCACAAACTACTGCGTTTGATATAAGCATTTTAGACCACCTTCGATATAATAGTGAAATTATAGCATAGGAATACCGATGAAACTACTTGTCTCAGCACTAGAACACTCTGCAAATGTCCATCTGAACTCATTAAAAAATGAACTAGATGATGATGTTGAATTTATAGGTATATTTAACAGCAATCTTGGTAAGCCCATAGTTGATTTGCGTTCACTCGCCATTATGGGATTTGTTGATGCCTTAAAAAAGTTACGATTTTTCTTTAAACTCGCCGATGAAATGACAGAACTTGCCCGTGATGCAGACAAAGTATTGCTTATGGACTCCTCAGGGTTTAATCTTCCCCTTGCAAAAAAAATCAAGAAAAAGTACCCCGATAAAGAGATTATTTACTATATTTTACCTCAAGCGTGGGCATGGAAGAAAAAGCGTATTTTTGTACTTGCAAAAACCATAGATAAACTCGCTTCCATTCTCCCTTTTGAGCCTGATTACTACCCAAAAGATGCACCCATTGAATATGTTGGGCATCCACTGCTTGACCAGATAAAAGAGTTCAAAACAGAGGTTGCAAAAGAGGTAAGAAGTGTCGTATTTATGCCTGGAAGCCGTAAAGGAGAAATAACAAAATTGATGCCGATGTTTAAAGAGGTACAAAAGAGGCTTAACATCAACGCAGTGCTTATTATTCCTGAGCATTTCACACAAAATGAGAGAGATACACTCTATGGAGACATCAGTGCATTTGACATATCTCACACACCACACAAAACACTCTATGAAGCAGATTTTGCCTTTATTTGCAGTGGTACAGCAACGCTCGAAGCGTCACTTATAGGCATTCCTTTTATTTTAACCTACATTGCCAAGCCCCTTGACTACTTTATAGCTAGCAGACTTGTCAAGCTCAACTATCTCGGACTTGCAAATATTATGTTTGAAAAATTCAAAGGAGAACCTCTACACCCTGAATTTATTCAAGATGATGTCACGGTAAAAAATCTTTTAAAAGCTTATGAAGAGTATAACAGAGAAAAATTTTTACATGATTCTCAAGTTCTACGCAGCTATCTTGAGCATGGAAGTTCTAAAAGAGTTGCGAAAATTATAGAGAAGAGTTAATCTTCACTCTTAGGCTTACGCGCTTTAATGTTTATCTTTTTGCCCGTTACTTTTGGAGCATCCCATTTATCCCTTGGTGTTCCATCGTAGCGATGATTTCTCTCACCTGATTTTCCTGAAAAAATTGCTTTTCCATTTTCATCTTTACCTAAAAATTTATTTGGAGATTTTTTCTTTTTTGCCCATTTATCATCTTTTGAACGCTCACTGCGTTTAGCATCTTTCTTGAAATCTTTTTTTGGTTTATCAAAATTTTTTTTCTTCTCAAACACAGTCTCTTCAATGTTTGTAGATTTTTCATAGCGTTTCTTTGCTACCTCTTTTATCTCATCTTTAGAGAGTTTTTTTACTTTTGGTTTTTCATCTTGCTCTATTACAGGATAAATAAATCCTTCTGTAATCTCTTGCTTAATAGCACGACCTAAAAGCATCTCAATAAAATGAAGATCATTTTGTTCACTCTCATCAAGTAGCATAAAAGATTTTTCAGTCGCTTTTGATGCGCGTGCCATATAAACAATATTTTTAATAGGCATCTCAAAACCAATGATAATATCTGCATGAAGCTCTTTATCTTTTATAAGATTTTTATCTTCTACGACCTGTATCTCTTTATTTTCTAAGCCCTCTTCAATGATTTTTGTATCTTTAGCAGTTACTACAACAATACTTTTACCAGTATTATTACTTATAAGCAGGTTTAAAAGTTCTATTTTTTTCTCAAATGGACATTGATATACACGGTGATTGTTGGGTTTTATAGTTAAATTATTTGATGACAAGTTGCATTCCTAGTAAAGTCTTTATGCGATTATACCTAAATATTCTAGTTTAAACATTTGAACAAGCATTTTAAAAATATCCTTAGATTTACGAAACAACAACCATCTCACTACTTCCAGTACTCTTTTTCTTTATCTGTATCTGTGCATAAATTCTCTCTTTTAAAAGTGCTATATGAGAAATAATGCCTATTATTTTACCTTTTTCATGCAGTATTTCTAATGCTTCTATCGCCATATCTAAGCTCTCTTCATCTAATGTTCCAAATCCTTCATCTAAGAAAAGCGAGTCCACTTTTATCTTATCATTTACCAAATCAGAGAGTCCTAAAGCCAATGAAAGACTTACTAAAAATCTCTCTCCACCTGAGAGTGTTTTTATGCCTCTTTTGGCATCTAAATAGTAACCATCCACTATGGATATATCTAGCTTCTCATTATCCGTTTTAACTAAAGTATATCTATCTGAGAGATGCTTAAGGTGCTGGTTTGCTAAAGAGAGAAGATGTCCTAGTGTTAAGTTCTGGACAAATTTTTGATAAGTTGCACCAGTAGCTGAACCTATTAACTTATTTAAAATCTCCCATGGAAGAAGTACATACTTTTGGGTTTCTATCTCTGTAAGTATCTTTTCTTGCTCTTTTTTAATAGCTTCACTCTGCTTAAGATGTTCCTCTATCACGGTTACATTTTTGTTTATCTCATCTCTTTTAAGAGTAAGCTCGTCTTCTTTTTGGGATAATTCTTCAAGAGATTGTGTTGCATCTAGTTTTTTTTGAAGTTCAAGTTCTAAACTCTCTTTTGTTGATTTGAGTAGTGTCTCTAGTTTTACTGTTTTATTTTCAAGTACTTTCTTCTTCACTTGTAAATCTTTAAGGATTTCTTCATCTTCTATATATTGAGCAATGACTTCATTTCTATCTTTAAAATCTTTTTGCACTAAAAATCTCTCTATCTCTATTTGGAGTTCTTTGAGCTTTTGCTTTAATTCAATTATACTCTTGTTAAAATTTTCTAGTGTTGTTTTGTTAACAGTAGCCTTATTTTTTTTCTCATCTATTGATTTTTTTAGGCTTTCTCTCGATTTATTCAGCTTATCAGCCTCTATTTCTAACTCTTTTTTAACTCTATTAACTGTTTTTAAACCTAGAATTTTTACTAAGGCATCTTTTATATCTATAATTTCATTATCAGATTTTTTTATACTAAATTTTAATTTGTTAATCTCGCTATTTAAGGTATCTCTTTGCACATCCAGATTAACTATATTACTCTCTATGAGTTTTATATCATTTTGTAGTTTTATACTTTTTTCTTTACTCTCTTGCTCTAGCTCTTTAGATTTTTCTAGCTCTTTGAAACTTTTTTTGTAACTCTCAGCTAATGTAGCATTGTTTTTTATCTCTCGCTCTAGTGCTAAAAGTTTCTTCTCTAAATCCTCTTTCTTGTCACTCTCTTTTATATCTAGTTTCTCTAAACTTTCTTGAATAGTTTTTAGAGTTGCCTTTGTAACTTCTATATTTGTTGTAGTTTTATTTAACTCTTTTTCTTCTTTTTTTATACTTGCATCTACTCTCTTTAAACTGCTCTTAGCCTCTGTAAGATCAGTTTCTATTGTGTCATTGAACTTTGGCATATTTATAAGAAATGGATGCTCTAGCGAACCACATAGAGGACACTCTTCATCAGGTTTTAAATTTTTTCGACTCTCTTCATAACTCTGAATTGATAAAGCAGAGCGTTGCAATGCTTCGAGTTTCTCTATCTCTTGTACGCTACCCTCTTTCGATTGAGAATACTCAGATAAATTTTTTTCTTGTGCTTTTATTGCTAATTGTAACTTTTCAAGAGTTGTTGTCTGTTTTGATTTTTCCTCTTGAAGTTGAATAGACTCTTGAATCTTTTTTAGTCTATTTTCTACTCTATTTTTCTCTTCAAAAAGCTTATCATTATCTATTTTAGCTACTTGATTTTCTAATTGCTGAAGTGACTCTTCTAAACTCTTTGTCTCTTTTGCTAAAGATAAAGAAGAAATCTCTATCTTCTGCAAAGATTGTTGCTCTTTAGTTTTTCTCTTTGTCTCCTCATCTACTTTTTTTAAAAACTCTAAGAGAAAACGCTCTTTTTGTTTTAACTCAATATTGTTCTTCTCTAAACTTTTCTCTATATTTGCCTGATGTATCACCAGTTCTTGCGCACTCTCAATAGAACGCAGTTGAGACTTTTCATACTCTTTAAACAGAACTAAACTCTCATCACTCTTCTCTTGCTCTTTAAGTATCTGCTTTAAATCATCTTCAAGTTTTACATTCTCCTCTTTTAAGCCAACAACACTCCTACTCTTTTCTTCTATCTCTTGAAGTAGCACACTTTCTTGCATAAGATGTCTATAAATCTCTTTAGCTTTTAAAGCTCTCTCTAACCGTTTATCGTCCTCTTTAAAAGCCTCTTTTTGCACAACTAAGTCGGCTTTTTCTTTTGTTAAGCTCTGCTCTTGCTCTTTATATTTTTTGATATTCTCAACACTTTTTATAATCTCTTGTATATTTTTTATATCTTCAAGTAATACCTTACTCTCTTTTTGAGAACTCTCATAAATACTCTTTTGCTCTTGAAGCTCTTGCTCATTAAGTATTTTAGAGTCATCTACTCTCTCACTTAACCTTACAAGTTTTTCACTCTCTTGTTTATAGTTTTCATAAACTCTTTGAGAAATTTTTTGATAAATCTGTGTACCTGTAATCTTCTCTAACAACTCCGACTTTTCTTGTGGCTGGGCTTGTAAAAATGCATCAAATGAACCTTGAGCCAACATAACAGTCTTTGTAAACCTATCGAAATTAAGATTTGTAATCTCCTCTATTTTATCATTAAAGCCTCGTGATTTTTCTGCAATTATTTTAAATTCAGTTCCA
The DNA here is from genome assembly GCA_027060825.1 of Sulfurimonas sp. Lineage (GTDB taxonomy): Bacteria > Campylobacterota > Campylobacteria > Campylobacterales > Sulfurimonadaceae > Sulfurimonas. The sequence goes on along the minus strand of JALSWC010000151.1, from coordinate 9,282 downwards.
TCATATCTACTCAGTTCTCTTTTTGCTGGATTTACCTTACCTGTTTTTGCTATATTTATCTTCCAACTACTTTTGTAGAGCGTATTACCAACCATAAATTCAACTTCAGCTATACTCTCTTTTTCACCAATAGAGATGAGTTGTTCTAGCTCTGCTCTTGATTTTAAGCGAGGAGTCTCACCATAGAGTGCTACACTCATAGCATCTAAAACAGTACTCTTCCCCGACCCTGTATCACCTGTAAGTAAAAATAGTCCATGTTTAGAAAAATTCTTAACAAAATCAATAGTATGCTCACCCCTAATAGAGTTTAAATTTTTTATAGTGACACTAATTATTTTCATTTTTACACTCCTCTAGCACTTGAGCATATAAACTACTTACATTTTGTTTCATAGCCTCATCAAGTTCAAGTTTTACTTCACTTTGTAATCTTTTAGCAAATACATCTTCAGGCTTTAATTCTTGAAGCGTTATCTTTTCATTATTCATATCTAAAACCCGTTCTTCTATTTCATAATCTCTTTTAAATATGAGTATATCTGCTCCTTTTTGACTTGATTGAACTATAAACTCATTAATATCATAGTTGAGAACATCATTATCTTTAATTACTACTTCTACAAAAGGTGGATTTAATTGATTTGAAATTTTATCTATTTTCTCTTTTATCTCTTCAAAACTACCTTTTAATCTATATAGTTCTTTAAAAAGAGGTATTTCTAGTGTTGATACGCTTGGCTCACCCTCTTCAAATGCAACAATAACTACACTTTTTTTATTGCCAGTTTCTGAAAAGCTTAGAGGTAAAGGTGAACCAGAATAACGCATAGTCTCTGTTTTTGCTATTCTTTGAGGTCGGTGAATATGCCCCATCGCTACATAATCAAAAGAGCTTAAAATCTTACTATCTATATTTTCAAGTGTCCCTATCTTTCTCTCAGAATCTTCACTTATAGTTGCTCCAGATGTTGTAAAGTGTCCTGTTGCGATGATAGGGACACTGCTTGATAACTCTTTTGCTCTATCATAAGTTCTTTTATAGTAATTTTTCACTTCTTCTTTTAGCTCAGACTCCACTTCTCTTGAAGTTTTACTCTCATTGGCATTTCGAAGAACCCTATCTCTCAAATATGGTACTGCACAAACAATAGCCTGAAGTTGCTCATCTTTTTCAATCTTTACTAGTAATTCATCACCATCCTCACCACTAGCTACTACATGTATATTTAAAGACTTTAAGAGATTTTTAGAGACTTCAAGGGTCGATACACCATCATGATTACCAGCTACAAACACTATATCTTTACAGTTTGTTTTAATAATTTTAGCTAAAAAATTGTGATACATTTTAAGAGCATAATTTGGAGGATTTGAGGTATCAAATATATCTCCAGCAACTATCAAAACATCTATATTCTGTTCTTCTATTTTTTTAAGTAACCAACTTAAAAAGCTTTTATGTTCCTCTTCGCGTGAGCGACCCTTAAAACTCTGACCAAGATGCCAGTCTGATGTATGTAATATCTTCACCTATTTTTCATCTCCATTTAAATCTTTCTGCATCTCTCCATCTCTCATTTTCAAGTATGCTAAAAATCCAAAAATTGTTCCTATCACTATTAAAAATGCGCCAATCATATCATCTTTTTCAAATGCCATTATTATCCAACATATATCTGCAAAAAGATAGACTATAACGGACTGATAAATCTTTCCTTCATAAGTAAGATACGCACCAATATTTAAAAGAATACCACCAAGAATTGCAAAGCTAAACATTATATCCCTCCAAATTTTTTTTTAGATAGAATTATAATACACTACACCTATAATAAAACAAAATCTCATAAAAAAAGATTAAAGTAAAAAAAATATTTGTCGATTATGGAAGTAATTATTATACTTTATATAAGGAGTATGTCATGGATGGCATTGCAAATATTGCAAGACAACAACAATCTCAAGTAGGTTCTTCAGAAAATCAAGGAAGAGTTCAAGAACACTCTCAGCAGGTACATCATACTGCACAAACAAGAACAAAACAGGATAATTTAATCAACGAGACACAAAAAAACAATCCAGATATTAAACTTAAATTTGATTCAAAAGAAAAAGTCGAAGATCTCGTAAAAAAACTCAATGATGTTTTTAGCCCAATAAGTACAGATATAAAATTTGGTGTTGATCAGCAAGATATTTTTTATGTTTCTGTTATTGATGCAAAAAACAATCGTGTAATATCTAGGTATCCAGCTGAAAAAGCAGAAGGTTTTTTACCAAAAATACAAGAGATAAGTGGAATTCTTTTTGATTCTAAGGGATAATTTTCACTCCTTACTTCAGCTTTTCTTATTTTGTCTTTTTAACTACTTGCATATAAGCATACTCTCACATATTTTTCGATATAATCGCGATAATTATTTTACTAACAAAAGGTTTTTTACATGAAAAAAAGCGTTAAAAAAGTAGTCCTAGCTTACTCTGGAGGGCTTGATACAAGTGTTATTTTAAAATGGCTTCAAGATGAATATAAGTGTGAAGTTGTAACTTTCACAGCAGACTTAGGTCAAGGTGAAGAGCTTGAACCAGCGCGCATTAAAGCACTTGAGCTTGGCATTAAACCAGAAAATATTTTCATAGATGATCTTCGTGAAGAGTTTGTAAAAGATTTCGTATTTCCTATGTTTAGAGCAAATGCAATCTATGAAGGCGAATACCTTTTAGGAACTTCTATTGCTCGTCCTCTTATTGCAAAGCGTCAAGCAGAAATTGCAAAAATCACAGGTGCAGATGGTGTGAGTCATGGAGCAACAGGAAAAGGCAATGACCAAGTCCGTTTTGAGATGGGTTATCTCGGACAAGACTCTACTCTTACAATTATTGCTCCATGGCGTGAATGGGACTTAAACTCTCGTGAAAAACTTTTAGCTTACGCTGAAAAAAACGGTATTCAAATTGAGAAAAAAGGAAAAAAATCTCCTTATTCAATGGATGCAAATCTTCTTCACATCTCTTATGAAGGTGGCATATTAGAAGACCCTTCTGCAGAGCCTGAAGAGTCTATGTGGCTATGGACAACTTCTCCTGAAAATGCACCTGACAAGCCAGAGTATATTGAACTTACTTATAAAAATGGTGATCCTATTGCACTTAATGGTGAAGAGTTAAGCCCTGCGACTATGCTAAAAACATTAAATACACTTGGTAGTAAACATGGCATTGGGCGTGTTGACATCGTTGAAAATCGTTTTGTAGGAATGAAAGCGCGTGGATGCTATGAAACTCCAGGTGGAACGATTATGCTCAAAGCACATCGTGCAATTGAGTCTATCACTCTTGACCGTGAAGCTGCACACCTAAAAGATGAAATGATGCCACGCTATGCTAAACTTATCTACAACGGTTTTTGGTGGTCACCAGAGCGTGAAATGCTTCAATCTGCCATTAACAATACACAAAAATTTGTTGAAGGAACTGTAAGACTTAAACTCTACAAAGGGAGTATTATGGTTGTTGGAAGAAGCTCTGCCGTTTCACTCTTTAACCCAGAATACTCAACTTTTGAAGAAGATGAAGTATATAACCAAAAAGATGCCGAAGGTTTCATAAAGCTCAATGCACTCCGTTTTATCATTGAAGGTAAAGCAAGAAACAAAAAAAAATAAACAAAGGATAAGAATATGAGTATAATTAAAATCGATATGAATTCACCAGAGTTTCAAGCTGAACTTGAAAAAACAATAAAATTTACAGATAAAGTAAATGCACAATTTGGCTGGGTTTACAATCCTCAAGAAGATGTAAACGAAGGTGTACAAATGGGTCTTGCTCGAAACAAGATGATGTATAAAAAGCGTTTTTGCCCATGTTTTATGGTAGATACTACTGGTGAAAAACCAAAATCAGTAGAGGATAGAGTTTGCCCTTGTAAACCAGCTATAGAAAAAGAGATTCCCCAAGATGGCGTTTGTCACTGTGGAATTTTCTGTACTCCAGAATTTGCAGAAAAAAAAAGAGTTGAGTTAGGAATGGAAGAGAGTGTTCATACACATTCTCGCGGTTTAACAAAAGAGGAGTGTCAACTTTTAGTTGAAAAAGATGAGCTCGATGGTGATGAACTTGTAGCACTTTTTGAAGCGCGTGAACTTGGCATGGTAAACTTTACAGTGGTTGATGTTCGTGAAGATATGGAGTGGCAAATGGGTCACATTAAAGGTGCTGATAAACTTGTACCGACAAGCTCATTCTTTCAAACTTGGGAAGAGGCAAATTTAGCTAAAGATGAGCATATCATTCTCTACTGTCATGTTGGGAGCCGTTCTGCTCATGTTGCAAGGATTCTCACAGATAATGGCTATACAAAAATTGGAAACTTAACAAATGGAATTGTTTCTTATTCAGGTGAAATAGAAAGATAATTAAAAAATTAAGGATAAAATTTTATGAAAGTATTACTTATAAAAGATGTTAAAAGTCTCGGTAAATCTGGAGAAGTAAAAGAAGTAAAACCAGGTTACGGACAAAATTTTCTAATAAAAAAAGGATTTGCAAAACCTGCTACACCAGAAATATTAGAACAACATGCTGCAGATGAAGCACAAAAAGTACAAGATTTAAAAGATGAAATAGCTGCGTTTGAAGCAATATCAAAAAAACTTGAAAAAGCAGAGATTATCATAACTAAAAAAGTGGGTAATAATGGTCATCTTTTTGGTGCTATCACAAAAGATGAAGTGGTAAAAGCTTTAAAAGAACAACATAATATTGATGTAGATAAAAAACATATTACTGATAAAACTGCTATTAAAACAGTGGGAGAACATGATTTAGACCTTAAACTAGGTCATGGAATCCATGCAAAACTGCATGTGGATGTTCAAGGAGAATAATGACTAATGTTTGATGCTACTACAATACTAGCCTACAAAGGCAAGAACAAAGCCGTTATTGGTGGTGACGGTCAAGTTACCTTTGGAAATAGCGTTTTAAAAGGCAATGCAACAAAAATCAGAACGCTCCATCATGGCAAAATTCTCGCAGGATTTGCTGGAAGTACAGCTGATGCGTTTAACCTTTTTGATATGTTTGAAGAGTTTTTAGAGAGTAAAAAAGGAGATTTACTAAAGTCTGTTGTTGAATTTTCTAAAGCTTGGAGAAAAGACAAAGTGTTACGCCGTTTAGAGGCTATGATGATTGTTCTTGACAATAAACATATTTTTATACTCACTGGAAATGGTGATGTCGTTGAACCTGAAGATGGTGAAATTGCATCTATTGGAAGTGGTGGAAACTTTGCTATATCTGCTGCACGAGCATTAAAAAAACACTCCACTTTAGATGAAGAGGAACTTATAAAAGAGTCTCTACACATTGCAGCAGATTTATGTATCTATACAAATCACAACATAAAAACTTTGATGTTAAAGGAAGATGAAAAATGAATTTAACACCTAAAGAGATTGTAAAATATCTTGACAAGTATGTCATTGCACAAAGCGATGCAAAAAAAACTATTGCTCTTGCTTTACGCACACGATACAGAAGAATGCAACTTGATGATGAACTCAAAAATGAAATCACACCAAAAAATATTTTGATGATAGGCTCAACAGGTGTTGGAAAGACTGAAATTTCTCGCCGTTTAGCAAAAATGATGAAAGTTCCTTTTATTAAAGTAGAAGCAAGTAAATATACTGAAGTTGGTTTTGTAGGTCGTGATGTAGAATCTATGGTAAGAGATTTAGTTGTAAACTCCATCTCTATAGTAACAGCCGAACAAGAAGAAGCAAATAAAGAGAAAATAGAAAACTACATCATCAATAAAATCACAGATAAACTTGTGCCACCACTTCCATCTGGAGCGAGTGAAAGTAAAAAAGATGATTATAAAAGACTCCTTGAAGCGACAGAGAAAAGAGTTGCATCAGGAGAGATGGATGATAAAATCATTGAACTTGAGATAGAAAAACTCAATATTGAATTTAATGACACAAACTTACCTCCAGAGATGGCAAAAGTTCAAGAGAGTTTCTCTAAAGTTTTTGCAACTATCAATAAAGAAGATAATAAAAAAGAGGTCACAGTAGAAGATGCCAAAGTGCTACTTCGCCAAGAAGCAAGTACAAAACTTTTGGATATGACAAGAGTCACTACTGAAGCACTTCGCCGTGCAGAGACTGGTGGCATTATTTTTCTTGATGAAATAGATAAAATTGCTCTCTCAGAAAAATCACAAGGAAGAAATGACCCTTCTAAAGAGGGAGTACAGCGTGATTTACTCCCTATTGTTGAAGGAAGTAGCGTCTCTACAAAATATGGCACAATCAACACCGACCATATTTTATTTATAGCAGCTGGTGCATTTCATGTGAGTAAACCTAGTGACCTCATTCCCGAATTGCAAGGAAGATTTCCACTTCGCGTTGAGCTAGAATCTTTAACAGAAGATACACTCTATAAGATTTTAACACAGACACACAATTCTCTTTTAAAGCAATATCAAGCACTTTTAGCTGTTGAAGAGATGGAGCTTATATTTGAAGATGAAGCAGTAAAAGCCATAGCAAAACTTTCACACCGTGCTAATGAAACAGCTGAGGATATTGGGGCAAGAAGACTCCATACTGTTTTAGAGCGTATCTTAGAAGATGTAAGCTTTAATGCTGATGAGTACAAAGGTAAAGAGTTTGTTGTAACAAAAGAGTTAGTACATGAAAAACTTGATGAAGTTGTCGAAGATGATGACTTATCACGATATATATTATAAAGAGGTAGTATGACAAAAGCTGGTTTTGTTTCACTTATTGGTCGTCCAAATGCGGGTAAAAGTACCCTAATGAATTCACTTTTAGGTGAAAAAATTGCGATGGTAAGCCAAAAAGCAAATGCAACCCGTAAACGCTCAAATGCAATTGTTATGCATGAAAATGCCCAAATAATTTTTATCGACACTCCTGGTCTGCATGAAAAAGAAAAAATATTAAACCAGTTTATGCTTGATGAAGCACTAAAAGCTATGGGTGATTGTGATTTAATTGTCTATTTAGCGCCTATTACAGACTCTACAGAGCCTTATGAAAAATTTTTAAAACGCAATAATGGAAAAATAAAACACATCATCGTTCTTAGTAAAATCGATCAAGTTTCTCAAGACAAACTTTTTAAACGCATAGCCTCATATAACCAATATGCAGAGCATTTTGAAGCGCTTATTCCTGTTGCCATTCCTCGTCAAGTTGGTCATAAAGATCTGCTTGACACTATTGCTAAACTCCTCCCTGAGTCCCCTTTTCTTTATGACCCAGAAGATTTAACAAGCGAACTCGTTCGTGATATATATGCAGGATTTATTCGTGAAGCAATTTTTGAAAATATAAGTGATGAAGTTCCTTACGAGTCTGATGTTATCATTGATTCTATTGAAGAAGAACAAGGAATAGATAAAATTTATGCAACCATCATTATAGAAAAAGAGTCTCAAAAAGGAATAATTATAGGAAAAGGTGGAGAATCTATAAAAAGAATAGGAAAATCTGCAAGAGAGAAAATAGAGAGATTAAGTACCAAAAAAGCTTATCTAAATCTACAAGTAACTGTTAAAAAAGGATGGACTAAAGATAAAAACTTTCTCAAGGAGATAGGCTATGACCATGCAAAATAAGTTTACTGCTCTTTTTCTTCTTTTCTTTTTAACGACTTTTTTTAATCAACTCTATGCTTCTGATATAAAACTGCTTACACAATATCGTCTAAATGGTATAGATGGACTTGAAAAAAAACTTGACCAAGAACTCTCAAAACAGAATTATTGGAATAACTACCTTAAAAATAAAGATACAAAATTTGGCTATATTGAGTCTTATACCAATATACTTGTATGCAATAAATCAAAATCTGACCTTTTAGTCTATGTTAAAGATGCTAATAATAGCTATGAACTACAAAAGGATTATAGTGCATTTACTGGAAAAATAAAAGGTGATAAAAAAACAGAAGGTGATTTACGAACTCCTATTGGTGTCTATAACTTAGTAAAAAAAATTTTAGATGTAGAGAAGTTTTACAGACCCCTTGCCTTCGTTACATCTTATCCCAACATCTATGACAAATATGAGGGAAAGACAGGTCAAGGCATATGTATACATGGAGTTCCAGCCCATGAAAAAAGAGATAGTTTTACAAAAGGTTGCATTGCCATTGGTAATAAATGCATTAGATCCTTAAATAATGAGTTGGATATAAAAAAAACACTTCTTATTATTAATGCACACTCTAATTATAAAAAAGTTTCTAAAAAAGAACTTTCAAAAGTCCTTACTCAACTATATGCGTGGAGATATGCATGGAAATACAGTAATATAGAAAAGTATCTCAGTTTTTATTCTCCTAAATTTATTCGTTATGATGGAATGAAACTAAAAGAATTTAAACGCTATAAAAAAAGGATATTTGCAAAAAATGAAACTAAATCCATTATTTTTACACAACTCAATATTGTACCCTACCCTATGCATAAAAATACTTTTAAAATTATGTTACATGAATTTTATAAATCAAATAGTGTCACTTTTATTGGAAAAAAAATCTTAATAATAAAGTTAGAAGACTCAAAAATGAAAATAATAACAGAGAAATAATATGAAATTTTTAACAACTCTCTTTTTACTCTTTTTTACTACTTCAATATTAGAGGCGAAACTCAATCTAATAAAAAAAGAGAACCCTGATTCTAATACTACCCTTTTAGTTATTGGTGGTATCCATGGTAATGAACCAGGTGGATATTATGCCCCTGCTATTCTTGCAACACACTATAAAATATTATCAAAAAATGTATGGATAATACCAAATTTGAATAAAGCAAGTATTTTGAAATTTAGACGAGGTATTCATGGTGATATGAATCGTAAATTTGCTTTTATTAAACAAAATGATAAAGATAAAAAAATTATTGAAGAGATTAAAAAAATTATTCTACTCCCTCGAATATCACTTATTTTAAATCTCCATGATGGTCATGGTTTTTACCGTCAAAAGAGTCAAGGAAGTATCTATAATCCTAGAGCTTGGGGACAAAGTTGCGTCATTGATCAATGTAAAATATTAAAAAAAACACCCTATTTCAACCTAGGGAAGATTGCCCAAGAGGTAAGAAATGACATCAATAAAAAACTTCTAAAAAAACATCATAGTTTTAATGTTAAAAATACACATACAAAAAAAGACCACTATAAAGATATGCAAGAATCTTTAACATACTTTGCAATTAAACATTATAAA
>JALSWC010000150.1 GCA_027060825.1 Sulfurimonas sp. | reverse complement strand
CAAAAGTTGTCGTGGATGATAATGCGACATTTGGTGGTAAAAAGGATGAAAGCATTAAAAAAATTACTATTACTATTAAGAACTCATCTGGTAATATTGTCACTTCATTGAGAACTTATGTTACCAATATTGGTGAAGTTGATTATTATTACAAGGAATATTAATGAAAAAACATACAGCATTTACAATGCTTGAACTTATTTTTGTCATCGTCATCATGGGAATAATTGGAAAATTTGGCGTTGAATTTATTGCCAAAGCATACCAAAGTTTTATTTTTTCTCAAGTAAATAGTGATTTACAATCTAAAAGTGATATGGCCGTTGATACAATCGCTGCACGACTCAAATATCGCATTAAAGATTCTGTAATAGCACGAACAGATGAGAACAATAAATCATTTGTAGCAATTGCTGATGCTTCAGGTGATAAATATAAAGTACTAGAATGGATAGGTTCTGCCCAAGAGAGTTTTCGTGGTATAAGTGATGATAACACTACAGATTATTTACCTGATTGGAGTGGTATTTTAGACTTAGATAAAGGGAATAAAACAGTATTAATTTCTCCTGAAACAAATACCACAGATGTAAACACAACGATTAGTGATTTAAGTCATAAAAACACAACCATAGATGATGCTGCACTCTACTTTATAGGCGCAGATAGTGATGTTCAAACAGGATATGGATGGATTGGTCAAAAACTCCACGATCAAAATGGTTCGATGCACCCTATAAAACATATTGCAGGAAAAGTCAATGCTTTTACCTCTTCTAATAGCGCCGACTTTAGTGGAATAGATGTATATGAGTATTATAAACTCGCATGGACAGCCTATGCCATTGTGTATGAGCCTGGAAAAAATAACAAAGGGACACTCCGTCTCTATTATGACTTTCAACCATGGAATGGGGAAACTATGGAAGATGGAAACAATACAATTTTAATGGAAGATGTTAGTACTTTTCGATTTATGGCCATAGGTTCCATTATGAAGATTCAAGTTTGTACAAAAAGTGACTTAGTAGAGGAGTATTCTTTATGCAAAGAACAAACAATATTCTAAAATACCGTAGCAAAAAACCAGCATTTGCCATGATGATGGCAATAGCAGTTATTGTCATTCTTTCTAGCATTATGGCACTTGGATTGTATTTAAGTACAAAATCATCAAAAAAAACAGCCGATATTTATCTTTATACACAAGCTGTTTTAGAAGCACATAGTGCTGCAGAATATTCTCTTTTAAAAATTGCCCAAGATGGACCTTGTTCTCATTTCAATGATTTAAACTTTATACAAGATGGTATTTATGAAATAAATATAACAAATAGATTTGTATATACAGATCCACTTCCTACAGAGTGTACAAAGAAGGAGATATATGCTACTGTAATTACTCCTGAACAAAATGGTTCTGTTTTAATGGATATATCTGTAAGTGTCACTGATCCTACCATAGTGAGTGAACCTATTCGATATTTTAGAAGAAGCCTACAAAAATTATAAATTTATACTTTTTAATGATATAATAAGAAGACAAAATATAAAAAGGATTTAAAATGAATATTAGTATGACAGGAAGAAATATCGAACTTACGGATGCTATTAAAGAGCATATTTCTGCGTCTGTGGAGACATTAAAAAAATTTAATCTTGACATTATCTCTGTGAATGTAATCGCATCTTCACAAACTAAAAAAGGTAAAGAACATACATTTGTTGATTTTGTTATTAATTTGGCGCATAAAAATACAATTATTATTAAACAAAATGATGAAGATTTATATGTTGCTATTGATTTAGCTACAAATAGAGCGCAAAAAGCACTTCGTCGTCTTCATGACAAAGTAACAGACCATCAAAAAGTTGGTCTTAATGAAGTTAAAGCAGAAAATGTTGATGTAAAAGAAGCATCTCAAGAGATAGAAGATGAAATTATTCCAGTTGAACTTGATCTCTACAAACCTCGTGAAGTTGAAGATGTTTTAGAAGATTTAAAAGCAGGCAGTAAAATGTTTGAAATCTTTTTAGATAATGAAAATAAAACACGCGTTCTTTACAAAAGAAACGATGGAAAATTTGGGCTTTATTAAGCTCAAATTTTCAACCCTACTCTTTTAAATATTCAGGTCTCGTTTGACCTGTTTCACCACTTTTTCATCTTCTGCAAAATCAACCCATTTAAACTGACTTCCACTTTGTGAAAGACCTTTAAGTAAATCACCACTTTTACGAAATTTCAAATCCAAATTTGCTATATCAAATCCACTTGTAGTATGGACAAACTCTTCAAGCCTTTGTGATTTTTTCTGATTTGTGTAGAGGTAACAGTAGCCTTTAAGCCCTGTTCTACTCACGCGTCCACGAAGCTGGTGCAAGGTTGAGAGTCCAAGTCTTTCTGCTCCTACAATAACAACAGTCGTAAGCCGTGGAAGAGATATTCCCACCTCTACAACAGTCGTTGCAATAAGTAAATCCCCTTTTTCTCTAAAATCCATAAGCACCTGCTCTTTTGCTTTGTCTTTTCCATGCGTCACATAAACATTTTCAAAATTTTTCTCCCAATACCCTCGTGCCTCATCAATACTTTGATAATCAAGCATTGCACTCTGTTCCACTAAAGGATAGACAATTAAGACTTGATTTTTTTTCGCAATTTCAGCTTTTATATGCGTTAAAAGTATAGAAAAATCGCTTCTGTGAATAACTGATGAGTCAATATCTTTCGTAAAAGGTGTCGTAGTAATCAAGCTTACATCAATATGCGCACTCTCTATCATAGCCTGTGTTCTAGGAATTGGTGTAGCCGAAAATTGCAAATAGTGTGGTCTTTTTTCATTCGCACTCACAAGTTTTTCAAGCATATTTCTCTGCAATGTACCAAAACGATGCTGTTCATCCACCATCACAAGTGCTGCGTTTGGTAACTCTCTATACAAAAGGGCATGCGTTCCAATGATGAAATCATAAGCACTCAAATCCTCTTTTTTTGTTTTGTTTGTCACAAGGGCTATGTTAGCATCTGGTAGAAATTTTTGTGCCTCTTCAAAGAGTTGATTTGCTAGTATTGTTGTGGGTGCCATTAAAATGGAACGCTCAGGAAACATCATATACGCTGCAGCTAAAATTACCATAGTTTTACCACTTCCAACATCACCCACTACCATCCGTTTCGCTGATACATCTTTTTTTAAATCATTTTGTATATCATCTATGGCTTTTATCTGCTCATCTGTAAGTTTAAAAGGGAGCGTTTTACTCCATGAAATATACTCTTTAGTTGAAGATTTTAGTGCTTGAAAATAGCGTCTTTTTCCAGCTAATTGACGCATATAAGAGTAGAGTTCTATATATTTTAGTGCTTCTAAAGATGTTTCACTTAACTGATTTACATCAACTGTTTCTGCATTTGGAAAATGGAGTTGCAGTACGGCATCTACTATTGTTGTGTTTAAGCCTTCTCTTAAAAGGTTCTCTTTTGTAAGGTGTTTCTCTACTAAACGAATCATGACATCATTTCTCAATGCTGTTTTATATTTTGGTGTAATTTTACCAATTTTAGTCACTTTTTTTGGCATACTCATGGAGCAATGCCCCTGTTTACAATCTATAATTCCATAGTAATAATCTCTATTTCCAACTGTAAACTGATGGAGCATATAGGGTTTAGGACGAAAAAGAACACCGTGAATACCATGCCCTAAATTATGTGCAAAAAAGCTTACTTGTATGGAATTGGGTGTTTTATTGACAGATTCAACAGTGGCATCTATAAGCTGTGCTTTTTGTACAAAAAGTTGCGTATGCACTCTGTAATCTTCATAAGAGTGAGGAATGAGTAAAGAGAGTTCTAAAAAGGAGTCAATCCCAAGCTTTTTAAATTTCGCTGCATCATCTTTAGATAAATTCATAAGAACTACTCTATTTTATCTTCAAGATTCTTTACTCTTTTATATAAATTACTTATCATAAAAACCATAATCACTATAACAAGAGTTAAAACAGTATCTTCTAAATTTTTCATAATTTTCCTTTTTATGATATAACCCACTCAGTAGATTTGTCTTGCCTAGTAATCGGCAAGAACACTCACATTATAGCAAAAAATCAAAAAATATTTATGCTTCTATACGCCTATTTCGCTCTTCTTCTTGTGCTTTATAGAGTTCTGCACATCCACGAGAGAGTTCACGGATTTTTAAGATATAGTTTTGTCTTTCAGTTTGAGAAATGGCTTTTCTTGCATCGAGAACATTAAAAGTATTTGAAGCGAGCATACATAAATCATAAGCAGGAAGAGGATACCCAGCCTCTAGTGTTCGTAAACACTCATCACTTTTTGCAGTAAAATCAGCAAAAAGCATTGCAGTATCTGCTACTTCAAAATTATAGTGTGAAAACTCTATTTCACTCTCTTTATGCACATCTTTATAGAGTGTTTTCTTCCCATTTGCATCTACATTCCAAACAATATCAAATACAGTATCGACACCTTGTAAGTACATGGCTAAACGCTCTGTACCGTAAGTAATTTCAGCCGTTACAGGCTTGCACTCTATGCCACCCACTTGTTGAAAGTAAGTAAACTGTGTTACTTCCATACCATTAAGCCAAACTTCCCAGCCAAGTCCCCAAGCACCAAGTGTAGGAGACTCCCAGTTATCTTCAATAAAACGAATATCATGTTTACTTACATCAAGCCCTAAATACTCTAAAGATTGCAGATAAAGCTCTTGAATATTGTCTGGAGATGGCTTGATGATAGCCTGAAATTGGTAATAAGAACCAAGTCTATTTGGATTTTCTCCATATCTTCCATCAGTCGGACGACGAGATGGTGCGACATAGGCTGCTGCCCATGGAGTTGAGTCAAGTGAGCGAAGAAAAGTAGCAGGATGGAATGTCCCAGCACCTGCTGGAATATCGTAAGGCTGTACAATATTACACCCCTGCTTCATCCAAAATTCTTGTAGTTTTAGTAACATTTCGCTAAAAGTTATCATATGCGTATCGCCTTAAAATTAATTGTGAAATTGTACAATAAAGAGACTTTTTAATTTATAAAGTTAGTACTTTATTGTTGCACCAATTTTTATATATTGTTGATAATCAATGCTGGCTGGTTCATGAATAGTAGTATAATAAGTGCCATCTATATATCCACTAAGATAATTTGATCTCGCTATATTTTGCTTTGAAAATACAAAATCTGTAAAAATATCTACTGTTTTATTAATACTATATCGCAATGGAATGATACACTCCAAACTATTTTCCCCACCCAAACGGAAAGTACCATCAATAGAATTTGCTTGCATCGTAGGGTTTATACCATATTTGTATTTTACATGCATCCCAATCTTAAAATTATTTGTAAGATTTACATTTATTCCTACTATTGGAGTAACATAAAACCAACTATATACTTCATTTTGTATGCTTGAGAGTTCCCTATACCAAAAATGATACCCAAAACCAACTCCATACACAAACTCAAAAGAGGACACTGGTTGTCTAATCGTGTAATCAGCGCTTAAATCATAAATAGTATTTGCAGAAAGAGAAGTAACAGGCTGATTATTTGTAAGATACGCTCCCTTATAATCAGAATATCCACTTAATCCTAAAAATCGAATCCCTAAATTTGCACAAATACCTTGCTCACAAGATGTAGAAAAATCATATCTCAGTTCAGATCCTAAAATATTTTTTGATTTTTCACTATCTAAAAATACTCCATTTGCATCCCGTTCTGTATAGTCCATCCCCATATTTACAAGAGCCACTGAGTAAGAGTCACTTCCATATAAAGCAGTAAAAACAAAAAAAAGCAAAAATAGTAACTTCAATACACTATACCACTAGTTTGTATGCTCTTCTATGGCTTTATTCCACATGAGTTTATACTTACGACGCATAAATTCAACCTCTTGTTGAGAGAGTTTTAACTGTTCTTGCAAAGTATGAATAGTTTGTCTATCTTCCTCGTAGAGTTCTTGTAAAGAGGCAAGTGCTTCTCGTAAAAATTCATTTTCTACGCGTACAGCATCAAGTGTTTCATCTTTTGCATCAAGCACTTTTTCATGGAGATTAATAATTGTCCCAATGGTCTTTTCAACAAATTCAGGTTGCACAAGCATCTCATGCGTATTCTTTTCACTTAGCTCTTTAAGCTTTGCAGGGACAACAACTTCGATAGCCCCTTTTGATGGGTCAATGTAGCGTACACCCTCTTCAGTTTTTACGGTAAGCTTACCTCGCTCTACTAAATCATTAACTGCGTTTATATCTAATCCAGTAAGCTTACAGTACTCATCATCACTCATCCATGTCATTATTATCTGCCCCTATGACTATTTTATTATTGTCTCAATCTCTAGTGAATCCATCTCGACTTTTTTCGCTTTTGATATTCTATCTTCTTGAAGTTTTACACTAAGTTCTTCATTGTTTAATGCTAAAATTTGCATTGCCAAATAGGCTGAATTAATTGCACCAGCTTTTCCTATGGCAACAGTAGCAACAGGCATTCCAGCTGGCATTTGAACAGTTGAGAGCAGAGCATCAATACCACTTAAAGCAGATGCAGACATTGGAACCCCAATAATGGGCTTAATAGTTTTTGAAGATAAAACACCTGCTAAATGTGCTGCCATTCCAGCTGCTGCAATAAATACTTGTGCGCCTTTTTTCTCAGCTTCAGCAATGTACTCTTTTGTTCTCTCAGGAGAGCGATGTGCAGAGGAGATAATCAACTCATAACTGACACCAAATGCCTCAAATGTATCTGAGCATGATTTCATCACTTCATAGTCACTTTTTGAACCTATAATAATTGAAACAAATTTCATATTTTTACCCTTTTTTTTAATTATTCTATTTTTTTGGAGCTGTATTCATATCTGGATGTGCAGGAATCCTAAAGAATGTATATGATGGAAATTTTGTTGGTAGCTCTATTGGATTTACATTCCCACTATGCACCTCATCCCAAATTTTTCCATTCTCTGCTTTTAGCTGTTTAAGTTTTACAAAGAACTTCCCATCTCTCTCATAAGTCGAACCTATCTCATTATCTACTATTGCAACTTCTGAGCCAAGAGGAAAAACAACCTCCATTTCATCATTTGGAAGCGTTTTATACTTACACAAAAAGTGTGTACCCTCTGCGTTGACTACACCACTTACTTGATGAGTTCCAAGTTGCATCGTAAAGTCAAGAGACTGGGTATCGTGCTTTTCAAAAGGTCGTGAAATCAGATATGCATCTGTATAGCCACGGTTTTGTAAAGATTGGAGTTCATATTGGTAACGCTCACTATCTACTTTGTCTGCATAATAATCATCAATAGCCATTCTATATGCTTTTGCAGTTGTAGCAGCATAATAAGCTGTCTTTGTTCGTCCCTCAATCTTCACCGAGTCCACTGCACCACTATCTAAAATCTCTTTTATGTGCGAAGCAAGGTTCAAATCTTTTGAATTCATAATGTAAGTACCAACACCCTCTTCCTCTTCAAGTTTAAAGAGTGTTCCTGTTTCAGGGTTTGCAGCATACATTTCATAAGGAAAACGACAATCATTTGCACAACTCCCACGATTTGGCACACGACCACTCTGCAAGGTAGAGATAAGGCATCGTCCACTATATGCAAAACACATAGAACCATGCACAAAAACTTCTAACTCAAGCTCAGGTAACTCTTTTTTTATCTCTTTTAAATCGCGAAGTGAAATCTCACGAGCAGTAATAATACGAGTAGCACCCATATCTGCGTAGATTTGAGCATCAAGCACATTCATAACATTTGCCTGTGTTGAGAGATGCAAAGGCATATCTGGTGCTAAGTCATGACAAAGTTTTAAAACACCTGGAGTTGCAACGATGAACGCATCAGGCTTTAGCTCTGCCATTTTAATTATATGTTTTTTTAAAAGGTTAAGCTGTGAATTAAAAGGAAAGCCATTTATAGTGGCATAGACTTTTTTACCTCTCTCATGTGCATACTTTATACCCGCTTCAAAATCTTCAAATGTAAACTCTTTTCCAGAACGAATACGCAAGGAGAAATGACTCACCCCTCCATACACAGCATCTGCACCAAAATCAAGTGCTATTTTTAATTTTTCCAAAGTTCCAGCAGGAGATAATAGTTCTACTTTTTTCATTACTGTCCAAACTGCTCAAGTAGAGCTTCTATATCATCAGTTGATGCCACATCATTATGTGTATCACCAACAATATGTGTTGCAGATGCGACTCGTTTGTCATCCTCTATTTTACCTTCAAATAGAGTAGCCATATAACGAGAGAGTGAACGCATAACATTTACAACTCGTTCTATTTTTTGTCTGTGAATATCTTGATACTGCATAATATCCATTACACTCATAATAGAATCTCCACTATTTTGTAATGTTTCAATAACTTCATTTGTTTTTTCAACAGCATCTTCATTTATAGCTAACTGTGTTTTAAAAGTTTCAATATCTGGAAATTTTGTAGTTAATGTTCCAAAAAGATCAACATTAGCATTCAAAGCCTTAAGAATATCATTAAGAGTCTCCTCTTTATCCATTAAATCACTACTTATATTGTCAATAATATCAAAAATCTCTGTAGCTTTTTCCTCACTCTCTTTTGTGACATCATCAAGTTGATGTACCATTTTATTCTCATTTGTTGCAGGAAGAGGAAGCTCTGCAGCTTCTACACTTGCAGTAATAGGGTCTGTTTTTTCTTCTTGAACATCTTGAGAAGACTCCTCTTCATTCCCAGCATCTATACTCTCATCTTGAGATGCTGTCTCTTCTTCTGAAACAGTATCATCCATATCCATTCCACCACTCATCAATGCATCAAGTTCTTCTTGTGTCATAAACCTACTCCAAATTGAATAATTTATTAATTCACACTATAATAGCATAAAATATCTAAAAATGAGACAAAATTATGATAGTAGATTTACACAACCACACGCCACTTTGTAACCATGCTGAGGGTACTATAGATGAATATATAAATGTAGCCATTGCAAAAAAAACGAAAATTTTTGGTTTTTCTGACCATGCACCTATGGATTTTGACCCTGAATATCGTATGGAGTTTAAAGATATGCAAGCATATCAAGAAAATGTTTTAGAAGCAAAAGAGCAATACAAAGATAAAATCACAATTTTACTTGGTTACGAAGTAGATTACCTCAAAGGGCATATGGATGCACGCGTTCTCAATGCAAAAGTAGATTACCTTATCGGGTCTGTACATTTTATTGATGGTTGGGGTTTTGATAATCCTGAATTTATAGGTAGATATAAGAGTGAAAATATAGACGAAATTTGGCAAAAATATTTTGATACCATTGAAGAGATGGCACAAAGCAGGCTTTTTGACATTGTCGGTCATCTTGATCTTATTAAGGTTTTTAAATTTATGCCAACAAAAGATATTAAAAAAATAGCAAAAAATGCTCTACTTGCCATCAAAGAGGCAGATATGGTTTTAGAGATAAATGTAGCAGGGTACAGAAAACCAATAGCAGAAGCCTACCCCTCAAAAGAGTTGTTAGAGGAAGCTTTCAAGCTTAATATTCCCATCACTTTTGCTTCTGATGCACATAAACCTGAACAAGTTGGACTCTATAATGATACCGTAATACAACTCGCTCATGAAATAGGTTTTAAGCAATGTGCTTTCTTTGAAAATAGAGAGCGTAAGATTTTAAAGTTTTAATTAATGATAGCACTTGTATAATACCCTATAACAAAATTAAAAAGGATTTACAAATGGGTAAATATATAGAATTAACTGGTGCAAATTTTGAAGCAACTCTAAAAGAGGGTGTATCTCTTGTTGACTTTTGGGCTCCATGGTGTGGACCATGTCGTATGATTGCACCTGTCATTGAAGAGTTAGCAGAAGATTATGCTGGAAAAGCAAATGTTTGTAAAGTTAATACAGATGAAGAGCAAGAAATTGCTGTTAAATTTGGTATTCGTTCAATCCCTACTATTATGTTCTTCAAAAATGGTGAACTAGTAGATCAAATCGTTGGAGCACAATCAAAACAAGCTCTTGCTGATAAAATTGACGCTCTTTTAGCATAATTTTAAAAGAGACAAAAGTGGTGAGAAAAAGAACGAAAAGTTTTTTTTCTCTCTCCACTCTTTTAGCTTCATTCTTTGGTGCTGCCATGATAGCTAGTGCCTTTGCCTACTTCAACTACAAATTTTCTGAATATAAATTTATAAATTTTAAAGATTTTGTCTTTTATGAGAAAAGTGATATTTTTACGCCTAAAGCACAAAAGTATATTGTCGTATTTTACTCATCAAGAAATAGAGAGAGTCAAGAAGAGCTTGCAAAACTCAATCTCAATCTTCCAATTCTCGCCATTGATTACTACAATAAAGCCCATAAAAACAGCAAATATACTACTTTTTTACGAGCAGGAACCACAACATCTTTAAAATTTATACAACGATTTAACATCTATAGTGTCCCCTCCCTCTTCTTTATAAAAAGAACCAAAGAGACTCTTTATAAACAAGATAGTATGATAAGGAAATTAGATAATTTAAAACAACTAACAGAGGAGATAAATAAATTATGAGTAATATTTTAGATTGTGCAATTATTGGTGGTGGACCTGCTGGACTTACGGCAGGGCTTTATACTACGCGTGGTGGGCTTGAAAATGTCACAATGTTTGAAAAAGGGATGCCTGGAGGGCAGATTACACAAAGTTCTGAGATTGAGAACTACCCTGGTGTTACTGGGGATATTACAGGAATGGACTTAATGATACCATGGCCACAGCAGTGCCAAAAGTTTGGTCTTAAACATGATATGTCAGAAGTGAAACAAATCACAAAAAATGGTACTGTTTTTCAAGTCATCAAATCTGACAATTCTGTAGTAGAAGCATATAGTGTTATCGTTTGTACTGGTTCTTCTCCTCGCCGTGCAGGATTTAAGGGTGAAGAGGAGTTTTTTGGTAAAGGTGTAAGCACATGTGCTACTTGTGATGGCTTTTTCTATAAAGGTAAAGAGGTCGCGGTCATTGGTGGTGGAGATACTGCCCTTGAAGAGGCACTCTATCTTGCAAAAATCTGTTCTAAAGTCTATCTTATTCACAGACGCGATACTTTTCGTGCTGCACCAAATACTGTAAAACGAGTAGAAGAGAATGAGAAGATAGAACTTATACTCAACGCACTCCCTGATGAGGTCTATGGTGATGCAAGTGGTGTTAATGGCATCAAAGTAAAATCCAAAGATGGCGAACTTAGAGATATTATTGTTCCTGGTGTTTTTACTTTTGTAGGAAATGATGTGAATCATCAAACACTTATTCAAGAGGATGGAACTTTTTTATGTGACATGAATGAGCAGGGGCAAGTTATAGTTGATTTAAGTATGAAAACTTCTACTGCTGGACTCTTTGCTGCTGGTGATATGCGTATTGAAGCACCTAAGCAAGTGGTAAGTGCAGCAGGTGATGGTGCCGTTGCTGGCATTAGTGCTATTTCATATGTTGATGAGCTTTTGGCTTGATACAAAAAAATAAAAATTAAAGAAGGTTTAAAATGATAAAAGTAGGTGTTTTTGGCGCTAGTGGGCGTGTTGGAAAGTTATTAATCGAAGATTTAAAATTGATTGAAGATATGAGTCTTAGCACTGTGTTTGTGCGTAACTCTTTAGATTTTGCAATTGACCCTTCTGTTCTTGTTACATCAGATATGCATTCATTTATAAATGCAGCTGATATTATCATAGATTTTTCACTTCCTGAGGCATGTGAAATGCTTCTTGAAGAGGCTATTAAAAATCCTAAACCATTGGTTATTGGGACTACTGGGCTTAACAACCATCAGTTAAATCTTTTAAAACAAGCAAGTGAATTGATGCCTATTCTCTATGCAACAAATATGTCTCTTGGTGTGGCACTTTTAAATAAACTTGTCTATCAAGCTTCTTCAGCTCTGAAAGATTTTGATATTGAGATTGTAGAGATGCACCACCGTCATAAAAAAGATGCACCAAGTGGAACAGCACTTACACTTAGTGAATCGGCTGCTGCTGGGCGTAACCTTGACATCAATAAAGTACGAGTAAGTGGAAGAGATGGCAACATCGGTGAGAGAAGTAAAGATGAAATCGCAGTAATGGCACTTCGTGGTGGTGACATTGTAGGCAGACATACTGTTGGCTTTTACAATGATGGAGAGTTTATAGAACTTAACCACACAGCAACCTCAAGAAATACCTTCTCAAAAGGTGCTATTAGAGCAGCAAAATGGTTAAGCACTCAAGAGAGTGGTCTCTACTCAATTGCAGACTGTTTAGAGTTTTAATACTCATTCAATGGATTGACTTTTAGTAAAATGTCGTCCATTGATTTAAAATCAATAGCAACAAGATAACTTTGCGTTTTCTTTGTTGTTTTATAAACACGAAAACTTTTCACTTCTCCTAATTCATCAACATCAAACGATGCATCACTTGACAACTCATAACTTGTAAACTTTTTTAAAGACTCTAACCTGTAGAGTTTCTTATCTTTTACAATATAAGTCACATAAGGATTTATGCGTCTATGCACAGAGTGTGAAGTTTGTAACACCACAAAATCCTCATTTTTTTCACGATTATCAACCTGAATCATCCCTCTTGGATTATAAATAGCAAGGGTAAAATCAAGAAAGATAAGCTTCTTAATTTTTTGAATTTTTTGAATTTTTGAGACTTCTGTCTTTAAATTTGCATTTGAAATATTTAAAGTATCGTATGTTTTATAGAGATAGAGCATCATAATAGACAAAATACTCACAGCAATGAGCATCTCAATTAAAGTAAATGCAGAGCGTAATTTTCTCATCGCAGTTGTAACCTCAGTAATGCAGTAGATGCACCTTTATGAAGACGCACAACTGATTGCCCTATCTCTAGTGACATTTGTGGGGCAGTTGTATTTGAATCTTCACTTAAATCCATCGTTTTTATAACCTTATAAATCACAGATACCTTTTGTGCTTTAAGTGTGCGTCTTAAATTATCTTCTATATCAAACTCACTGACTAAATCATACAAAGAGGTATTTTTATTTTCAAGCCCAAAATCTTTATTTTTAATTAAAAAAGAGGCATAGTCACTAACATGAGACTCTTTTTTGTAAGATGCAAAGAGATGAGTATCGTTAGAATACATACGCATAAGTGCTAAAATAACAACTGAAATAATCATAACAGCTATCATCACTTCAATAAGTGTAAATGCACTCCTGCAACTCTTTTTTTTACTCATCACCTAAACCGACTCGAATAGCCTCATCTAAAGATGTCTCACCATCTAAAAGCATCTCTTTTAATTGCATTGCAAGGGTTTTTAAGCCATCATCTTTGAGTGCTGTTTTTATGGTGTATTCATCTGTTGTTGTTTTTAAAATATTTTTAATTTTATCATTCATAATAACAAGTTCACCAATAGAACGCCGTCCTTTAAATCCTGTATAGTTACACGCTTTACACCCTTTGGCTTTATAAATGACGGCATCTGGCGAGATGGCATAATCATTTGCAAACTCTTCAGCCAAGGAGTCTTCTTCTTTACACTCATTACAAAGAACACGAACAAGTCGTTGTGCTAAAATACCAAGCACAGAAGAGGATATTAAAAAAGGTTCTATCCCCATATCGGCTAAACGGGCAATAGTCGCAGTGGCAGAGTTTGTATGGAGTGTGGAAAAAACTAAATGCCCTGTTAAAGCAGCACGCACAGCAATATCAGCAGTCTCTTCATCACGAATTTCCCCTATCATAATGACATCAGGGTCTTGCCTTAAAATAGAGCGAAGAGCCGATGCAAAAGTAAGCCCTGCCTTCTCATTTACCTGAATTTGTGAGATAGAGTTTGATTTGTACTCTACTGGGTCTTCAACAGTAAGAATATTTTTACTAGGATCTTCAACTTCTCTTAAAAAAGAGTGTAAAGAGGTCGTTTTACCACTCCCTGTTGGTCCAGTAACGAGAATAATACCATGAGATAAACGCAGTAGCTTTTGAATTTCACCAATTACAGAAGGGTGAAAGCCAAGTTCATTAATATTTGGAATTTGAGAACTTTTCATCAAGAGTCGCATAACAACTCTTTCACCATAAAAAGTAGGCAGTACAGAAACCCTAATATCAAGTGTTTCTCCTGCTATTTTAATTTGCGTTCGTCCATCTTGAGGGATTCGTTTCTCTGAAATATCAAGATTTGAGATAACCTTAATACGACTTACAATAAGATTTACAACTTTTCTATCTAAATCTGCATTTTTTACAAGCATACCATCAATACGAAAACGCACTTCACCCCGTTTCTCTTGTACTTCAATGTGAATATCAGAAGCCCGTTTTTTAATAGCCTGATAAAAAAGAGCATTCACAAATTTAATAATAGGAGCAGACTCTTCACTTGTTAAAATATCCGAAGAGGTACGAAGAAAATCTGTTAAAGATATATCCTCTTCATTATCCATTTCACTAGAATCTTCTTGCATACTCTCCATGGTTTTATCTGTTCGTAGTTCTAAAAAGCGATTGTAAAGTCTATCATAAGAATCTTCATCAAGCATATAGAGTGGATATTTATTTGCAAGTTTTGTGTAGTAGTTACTCGCTTGTGTTAAATATCGTTCACAAATGAAGGCACTTACCTCATCATTAAATTCACTAAAAAGCAGATAATTCTTAAGATTTAATTCTGTAGAAAGCTCTTTTGGCTCATATATATCTAAATCAAGATTATGGATGGTATCAAGGTTGAGCATCTGATTTAGCCTCCAGTTTTTTTTCTTTTAACTCTTTAAATACTTTTTTATCATAACTCCTTTGCATTTTTGCAAGAAGTCCTAAATCTTTTTGTAATTTAGAGAGTTCTTCACTTTTATCTATCACATATGGTGTCAAAATAACCACTAAGTTATCTTGCTCTTGTGTTTTTGATTTTGAAGAAAAGAGCCAACTTCCTATAAGAGGAATATCTCCAAGAAATGGTACTTTACTCAGAGAATTTCTCTCATAATTTTTCACAAGCCCTCCAATAATAATACTCTCACCATCGCGTAAAATCGCTTCTGTTTTTACCTCTTGTTTGGATGTTACGGGCTGCCCTGTTGAGTCTTTAGAAAGCAAATTTTCTAAAACAACACTGACATCTAGTGTTACTTTATCATTTGAAGAAACACGAGGTTTTATTGTAAGTGTCAAACCAACATCCTCTCGTTTATAAGTCGTTGCTGCATTATTTACTCCTGATGCAGTGGAGACTGTACCAGTTGATACAGAGATTGTTTTACCAACATAGATGGAAGATTGTTTATTATTTACACAAAGTATGGAAGGATTAGAAACAGATTTAGAAGCACCATTTGTCTCAAGAAAATCTACTGCCGCACCAAGTGCAAATCCACTTGTGGCAGCACTACCAACAATAGAATTAGCTAAAGCATTTCCAACAACGCCTTCTACAGGTGCCCCACCAAAATTTGCAGCTAAAGAATAGAGTCCTGCTGCACTCAGTGCTGCACCATCAAAACCATAACGCACCCCAAGGTTTTCTGCATTATCTTTATTAATTTCTATAATTCTTGCCTGTACATATACCTGATACTTCTCTTTATCAAGCTCATCTATAATAAGTTTTAAACCTTTGACTATGCGAGGGGCACCAACAACTATAATTGCATTAATTGCTTCATTTGCGGAGAGACTTGGTTTTAAACTAGGATCAGAAAAGACCTGTTTTGAGACAATAGCATTCAAACTTTTAAGTACATTTTTTGCATCAGAATTTTTTAAATCAAATATCTCTACACTCTTCTTGACACTCGATTCTACATCAAGTTTTTTTATAAGTTTGTCTAAAATAGCAACATTCTTTTTATTTCCTATCAAAATTAAACCATTAATATTTGTATCTAATAAAACTTTCACATTTTCAGAAACTACCCTGTTGTTAAAAATAGACCTTGCGATTTCATTGATGCGTGATTGTAGTTTTTTTGCTTCTGTATGCTTTAAATCAATAATTTTTATTACCCGTTCCTTATGCAGCTCAAGATCATGTATAACTGTTTTAATCGTCTCTATATTTTTAGGATAATCTGTAATAAGAATTGTATTATTCTCTCGCATTGTCATAAGTCTTGCTGTTCGAGAGATAAGATAACGGATTTTTGCAGCTACGACATCAACATTTGCATTATGTACTTTTATCGCCTGTGTCACCATTAAAGAACCAGAAGGTTTTTTATTGCTTGAGAGTACTTTTACATTATGCTTTGCTGCATCGGTTGCACGCACTACTTCATAAATAGAGCCATCTTGTACAAGTGTATATCCTTTTGACTCTAAAACAGCAATAAGAATACCCATTAACTCATCATTATATATTGGCGTTGTACTTACAAAATTTACTGTACCATTAATTCTATTATTTATCAAAATATTTTTGTGACTAATCTTTGATATTAACTTGATAAAATCATTAACTGAAAGATTTGAAAAGTTTACATTTACCTGCTCTCTTGCCATTAGGCTCATACTTAGAGCCGTCAATAAAAATAGTGTTCTAATGAATTTCATATACCAATTCCTTCTCTTCATTGTTTCTTCGCACAACTAATTGCAATGTGTCTATTGTATTTATATGGTTATAAATGTCAAAAACACTTTTATAGGAGTTTAACTTGACATTATTTGCTTTTATGATGACATCTCCTCGTTTGAGTCCAAGCGTTGCCATTTTTGATCCTCTTCGTACTCGAGTTACTCTAAAACCATGAATTTTGTTTCCTTTTTTTATCTCCATTATAGAAATATCTCGCCAAATATCTTGAGGATTTTTTTCATAATATTTTATATCACTTCGGGAAACACTATGCTCTGATACATCACTTTGAGAAACAGCTGTAATAGTTGCATGTCCACTAGATTTTCTCTTTGACATTCCAATGTTAAGTACATACTCCTTTCCTCTTTTTGTAAAAAGCACACCATCTTCAAAAATTGATTTGAGGGTATAACCTGCATAGTTTTCACCAACAGAAATAAGGGATGTCTTCTTTGGTGATTTTTTCAATGCTACAATAATAAAGCCTCTATTCTTCGTACCATATAAGCCTTTAAGAAGCATATTTGTAATGCCAACACTATTATCTATCTTTTTCACTATTACATGCCTTGAAAGATTGCTTTTTAAAAGCATATTTTGAAAAGTTATCCTATGATAAGGAGGATTAAAATTCACATTTTCTTTTAAAGAAACACCATCATCGGGTAAAAACCACCAAAGACCAAAAGCAATAGACTTTGCCAATGTTAAAAGAACAAGGAGTTTGACAAATACACTCAAATAAGAGTTAGAAACTTTGGACATATTCATACTCCCCATTCGCCTGTTTTTTAAAGTTATACAAAGCTGATCTATATTTTCTTTTCATCAAAGAAGAGGGCTTCAACTCTGCTGTGATTTTTCTCTCTTTTATATTTGCTACACCTTGTAGCGTTCCAAAAGCCCCTACTGCATTTAGCGTTACATTCAAAGGATTAAGTATTGAGTATTTTATATTTACACTCTCTATTTTTGTAGGGAACATTGAAGCAACAGCAGTTGAAAGCTCAATATTATCTGCATTTACTTCATTATAAATACCAAATAGTGCTATATTAAGGTCTGCTATTTTAGCACTTTTAATTGACTCTACATAAACATCAAGATGGCGTAATTCAAGAGAAAAACCTTTGTCTTCAACACTTTCATGGGCAAGTACAACATGATATTTTTGTAACTCTTTTTCTGCAAAGAAATAAATACTCTCTTTTGGCATAAAATACATCAAAGCCACAATAAAAAAGAGCATATATG
>JALSWC010000149.1 GCA_027060825.1 Sulfurimonas sp. | reverse complement strand
ACTGTTATTGGCTTGGGACCTTGAAAAATATAAGATTGAGAACAATATTTCTGATGAGATGTTTAGGCAAATGCAGGCTTATGCTGGGATTGGAGAGGACTTTTGAGTTTTGCGAAGTTTACAGTATCTTTATGGTAACAAATAAAATGAACTATAAAGAGATAGAACATCTAAATAACAGATTGATAATTCTTGAAGAAAATATATATAATTGTACAAAGGAGCAAAATAAAGTCATTTTAAAAAAGCTTCTTGATGGAAAGAATTGTATTTATGATTATGAGATAGAAGTAGAGATTTGTTTTTATATACAAGAAGAGGAGTTAATTTCATGGTATGAAAAAATGTGTAAAGCATATTTTCTAGATGATACACGACAGTGGAATATTAATGATAAAAAAGAGCACAATACAACTTCTTTCTGTTGGAAAAACAACGAGCTAAATGAACAAAAGCATTGTTGGCTACTTCATAGACTTTATGATGATTTTGGGATTAGTTGGAAAGATATTGTAAAAATAGAAACAATCTGTTTTGATATAAATGTTTGCTATCAATACAAAGATGAAATAAAGCAGACATAAAGATGTCATTTATACATCTTATAATTTCTCAACTTATTTGAGGAATTTAAGGTGAGATTAGGAAATATACTACAAAGTCATACTCAGATACCAAAGAGAAAAAATCATGTAGTCAATAACACAATAAAAATCCAAACCCCAGCAGTAATTTTAAATATAAGTCAAGCTGCTGCAACACTTTATGCTGAGTACATTTCACAAAACAACACCCCAGTAGCACAGCTAGATATGCAAAATATACTGATGATGAGAAATGTGCAAGGAGATAGTTTTAATGCTCATTTTTATAGTGGATTTCTTGATGAGAGAGTACATAGTATGAGATATGATATATAGTGTTTATCACACAGACATAAAGATATTATTTAAAGATACAAGTTCTTCGCGGAAAGTTGGAGATACTTTTGAACGATGTGGTAAAATATGGTAGTGAAAAATAAATGGAGCGATAATATGACTTTAACCAAAGATAAAGTAAAAAGTTTATTTGATAAAAATTATACAAAACAAAATGATATTTCAAAAAGATTTGATAATATAGGAAAAATTTGTGATGATTTTTCAAAATTAGATATAGCTGATATCTACATAAAAGAGTTTGGGCCTTTAATAGATGGACTATTAGGTCAGAATGGTTCTGGTAATAGAGAACATATGAAAGAAACAATTAATTTAATTGATGAGCTTTGGTTTTTAATAGGTGGATTCGATGGGAAAAAGATTCAAGCTAAATATAGAATAATTAGTTCAAGTAGAGGTAGTAAAGAAAACTATTCTGAGAATGAAGATTATTCAACATCAGGTCAATCATTATGGGCAAATTCTAATTTTGTTACAAATAACTATCCTCATCAAATAGCTAAATTTTTACAAGATATTGCGAGTAATAAATCTTTTGAAGAGGCAATTCTAAATTCTAAAATAGTTTTAACTTGGAGAACAACTTCATATCTTGGAAATGATGAAAATAATTTTTTTGAAGCTTCAAAAGAGAGATTGAAAAAAAGATTCCCACCAAAATTTTTATGGATGTGGGCAAAAAAAGATGAAGTGATACACCCTATAAGTCTAATGGCGTTTAGAAATTTTTTAAATAGTGAATATGGTCAAAGCATTTTAACAGAAGTAGATAAAAATTACACTCCAGAATCTATAACAAATATGAGTTTTGATGATTTTAAAGTAGCATGGAAAAATATATCAGATAAAATTTCAGGGGATTTAGTTGAAGATTTTGAGCAAAAAAAAGACGAAGAAAAATGGAATATCATCAATGAAATATCACTTTTAATCTCTCAAATCTGTATAGAAGAGACAGATATCAAAAATATTTCAGACTTACTACAAACAGGAAATAAAGCGGTTATCCTATGGGGACCTCCAGGAACTGGTAAAACTTATGAGAGCGAACAAGTTGTAAAAGAACTTTTAGAGATTGACCAAGATGAAAATATCGAAGATTATCTATTTTCAAAAAATAAAATTAATTTATCTACAAATGATAAAGGTTACTATGAGATAATACAATTCCATCCAAACTATACTTACCAAGATTTTATAGGTGGGATTGCACCAAGTTTAGGTAATAAAATAAAGAGTGATACAATATCCTACGAATTAAGAGAGGGGATATTTAAAAGATTTTGCGATAAAGCAAAACAAAATAAAAATCAACAATTTATCTTTATAATTGATGAGATAAATAGAGCTGAACTCTCAGCAGTATTTGGAGAGTTACTTTATGCACTTGAATATAGAGATAAATCTATAAATTTACCATATTTTGACGAGTTTTCTATCCCTAGTAATGTTTACATCATAGGAACAATGAACAATGTAGATAAAAGTTTGGTTACTTTTGATTTAGCTTTACGAAGAAGATTTGGATTTTTTAAACTTATGCCAAAACTTGAAGTTATCAACGAAGTTTTAAGTGAATTAGTCGAAGACAAATCACTTGAAAATTATTATAATAAATGTATTAATCTAAATAAAGCTATAGAAACTAAACTTGAATTAGGTAAAGATTACCAAATAGGTCAAGCATATTTTTTAAAAATAAAAGATTTTTTAGAACAAAAAAAGAGTGACCAAATCATTTCAAGTTTTGAGCTTGAAAAATTATGGGTTTATAATATTGAACCACTACTTGAAGAATATCTAGGAATGGGTATGGAAGATGAAAATATACAAGCTAAATTAAATAATTTACAAAAAGAATTTGTAGAAAATTAGTATGAATTTAACTCTAAAGGATAGTCAATTCTTAGTTGGTAAGAATATTGATGAAGATAAAAAAGTATTAGTAAAAGATGATCGGTGTAAAACAGCTTTATATTGTCAAGCAATTGATAAATTAAACAATGATATAAAAAATAAAAAAGTAGAGTTTTTTTCATTTTCTAATTTAAAAGATAATCAAAAGTTAGAAGATAAATTGATTTGGTATGAAATCAATAGTACAAGAGAAAGTAATTCAAATATTGTAGTAAATAGTGCCTCCTTTTTTACATCGCATTTTATAGGATTTTATTCAACAAAAATTGTTGGATATAGACTTTCCGAAATTGTAAATATAAAAATAGAACCAAGATTTGGAGATGCACTTTTAAATTACTTATTATCTTATGCCTATGGTGTATATTTACCAAAAGGCTTTTCAAGTAGTAGCAATGTAAAATCTCAAAGTTTATGGCTTATAGTTTTTATGTGGAAAGCCCTTTTACAAAAAGCTATGACAAAAAGCCAGATTCCAAAAGAGTATAAAAAGTTTTCTGAAAATCTACATACTTTTAAAGGTCAACTCAATATTTCAAATCATATCAAACACAATCTATTTGATAAAAGTAAATTTTATTGTGATTATAGAAAACTTACCATGGATACGACGATAAACCAAATTATAAGACACACCTACAAGCTTCTTCAAAAAGAGTATGGGCATATTTTAGGTGATATTGGTGAATATGATTCGATGTTACAATCTTTTGGAGTTAACAATAAAGAAGTTTGCTTAAAAGACATCAATAACATACGATACTCAAAGCTTAATTTTCACTATAAAAAAGTAATGGAATTAAGCTTACTTATTATAAAAAAAGAGTCTAAAACAAGTGATGTAAGCTCAAATAATGATGATAGTTTTGCATATTTTGTAGATATAGCAGAACTGTGGGAAAATTATCTTTTGAAAGTTTTACAAAAAGGATTACCCGAATATTATATCTATTCGCCAAATGAAAAAGGTGGTGTTAGTTTATTTGCAGATGGTAGTCGTAGTATTCGCCCAGATATTATTATAGAAAAAGATGGAAAAGTAGTTGCGATACTTGATGCAAAATACAAATGGTATGAAAAAATAGGGAGAACTGCTTCTGATTATTCTAAGGTTAATAGAGATGACCTATATCAGATGACTACTTATCTATACCATTATGGCAAAGAATCAAAAAAAATTCTTGGCTTATTTGTAGCTCCAGTTGAGCAAGAAAATAGAGAAGATTCTAAAATACTTAACAATAATAGTAATCATAGAATTGGTGTATTAAACTTAAATGTTGATCAATTTAAAGATACTTTTAAGGCTGATGATATTAAAAAAGAAGAAAATAGTTTTATACAAAAACTCAAAGGAATTTTAAATGACCCTCTCTAAATCCCAATACATAAGAGGCTTACAATGTCATAAGTCGCTATGGTTATATAAAAACAGACTAGATTTAAGAGATACCCCAAACAATCAAACAGAATCTAGTTTTAACACAGGCTATCAAGTTGGAGATTTAGCAAAAGAGCTATTTCCAAATGGTGTTGAGATAGAGTTTGATAGTCAAAATTTTGATGATATGATTCAAAAGACTAAAGAGCTTATAGCAGATGGTGTGGAAGTTATCTATGAAGCAGCTTTTAAAGAAAATGGTATCTTTGCTATGGCTGATATCTTGGTGAAAAATGGAGACGGCTGGGATATTTATGAAGTCAAAGCGAGTACAGGAGTGAAAGAGTATCATATAAATGACACCTCAATCCAATGGTATGCCATCTCAAACGCCATAAAACTCCATCATGCTTATGTAGTGCATATAAACAATAGCTACATCCGTTATGGGAAGCAAAATATAAAAGAATTATTTACCATTGAAGATATAACTGACATAGTGCTAGAACGACAAGAAGATATACCTTCAAATCTTGCAGAGATGGATGAGATGTTGCAGGGAGATATGCCAGATATTGATATTGGTGGACATTGTAGTTCGCCACATGGTTGTGATTTTTGGAATCATTGTTGGAAGCATATTCCAAATCCATCAGTTTTTAATCTTTATAGAATGTGGGGTTCTAAAAAGTTTGAGCTTTACTATAAAGGGATTATCTCTTATGATGATCTTATAGAAAAAGATATATCGCTAAATCAAACGCAGAGATTACAAGTAGAGTCTTACAAAGATGGTCATATCAGGATAGATAAGCCTATCATCAAAGAGTTTTTAGACACCATCGAGTACCCTATAAACTTTTTTGATTTTGAGACTTTTCAAAACGCCATCCCAAGATTTGACAATCAAAGACCTTATGCACAGATGCCATTTCAGTATTCGCTCCATATCTTACATGAAGATGGAACACTAGAGCATAAAGAGTTTCTAGGCGATGAAAATAGCGACCCAA
>JALSWC010000148.1 GCA_027060825.1 Sulfurimonas sp. | reverse complement strand
GATGCAAAAAGAGATGAACTCATAACACAAGCAAAAGAGCAACTCAAACAGTATGACCCAAAAACTATAAAACACTTTAGAGATAAACCATTTGCTAAAATAGTATTGGTTTATAGTGGGTGGGAAATGGTCTATTGTGAAGAAATAATATGAAAATATTCAAAAAATTACTTTTTCTTTTGTCTCTTTTGAGCATTGCTCTTTATGCAGACAATATAGACAATTTACTAGGTATGATACAAAAGAAGAGTGATCTCTCAGAGAAGACAAAACTTGCAAATAGTGGGGTCTCTTTTGTATGGACGCGTGATGATTTGAATAGGATGCAAATTACAAATCTTAGGCAAATTATAAATACAATCTATCCTTTTGGATATGATGAAAATAGATATGGCTTAGTTGACCCGTTGACATATAATGCAAATCAACCCTTTTTAAGTTCTACTATTCGTCTTTACATCAACAATCAAGAGATAACAACAGGACTCTATGGAAGTGGTATTTTTCTTATGGGTGATGCAAATATTGACTGGGTCGATCATGTAGAAGTTTATACTGAAAATCCAACTTATGAATATGCAACAGAATCAACAATAACACTTATAAAACTCTACACAAAAAGTGTTGCCAAAGATGAAGGAAGTATGATTAAAGTTGCAGGTGGAAGTTATGGGGCATCTACTTTAGATGGCTACAATGCTGGGTATGCTCATAATTGGTCCTATTTTGTATTTGGACTTACTGCAAATGATAAAAGAGAAAAGCATTATAGCTTTGCAACAGAGTTATCACGAGATAAAAAAGTAAATAGTGTCGTAGCAACTCTGCATAAAGGGAATACAAATATACTCCTAAATGCATTTACTCAAGATAGAGATGGCTTTATGGGGGCAAGCTTGGATGCTACTCCTGAAAAATCAAAACTTTATGCAAACTATTTGCATCTTGGAGTGGATTCTAAGATACATAATTTTTCTTATCTTTTTTGTGCAGATTTTACAAAAACAAAAGCTGAAATGTTAGATAATGTAACACCAATATCTTCGGCACCATATTATGGACTATTTCCAATAAAATCTGCACAAACAAATACACGCTCTTTAGTTATAACAGCAGGAATAAAATATAAATATCATAAGAATAATAATACTCTTTTAACGGGTTTAAAATATAGAAATAAAAGAGGACGATGGGATAAATCAGTTATTAATGGTGTAAATATGGTAGCAAATGGTAATAGAAGAATACAAAATATAGCAACTGCATATATGGAAAATCAATATGCACTCCATAAAAACTCTATTGTTACCATTGGTGCAGAGTATGAACGAGTAGCTAACAGAGATACAGTGCAAAATGATAATTTACTTATGTATAGAGTAGGGCATACCTATACAACGGATAATTGGACACTGAAAACTTTTTACGCACATACACTCTCTACGCTAGAACCATATCTTGTAAAATCAGCTACATTTGTAGCACATCCCAACTCTTACTATAAACCTTCACAAAATGATACACTTGTAGAAGATATTTTGTATGAAAAGAAAAATAACAAGTATGAATTAATTCTTGATTATACGCAAGGGAAAAATTATTACATTCCTTTAGATAAAGGAAAAATTGTTAATTATAAGAAAACATTAAAAATGAGTGGTATTGAAGCACGATGGACGCACTTTTATCATAACTTTGACAAGTTGTTTGTGGAGGGAGGATATAGGATTATACGCAATACGCCTAAAGAGTATTTTAATATTCTTCAACAGTATAGAGGAATGGTTAGAAATATAAATAGTTTTGGTAAATTTGATATTTTTAATAGTTTGATTTACGATAGAAATAATATTTCAAATAAAAATTTTTACAATTATAGTGCAGGAGTGCAGTATAACTACAGTAATAGTTTTACCTTTGCCATAAAAGGAATAAATCTTTTTGATGATGCAAGGACAAGTACATATACACGAATAAACCCTATAACATTTCAACAAGAAAAAGAGCTTCATATTTCACCGATTGATAGAGAAATACGGGCGAGTGCAAAGTGGGTTTTTTGATGAGATTTTTATTTTTATTATTTATGCTTTTTGTATCTGCCAATGCAGATGTTTATACACAAAGGTTGTATGAGACTATTTTAGGTTCTATTTTTAAAGAGAGACCAATTTTTGTTTTTGCTACAGGTGATGCTAAGGCTACATTACAAAGGAGTAAGATTTTTTCTATAGTTGCAGATTGTCAAGAGAGTGATGTAGCCATTCTTGGAGATGACTTTAGTTTAGAACAAAAGTGTAAAAATGTACCAATATTTGCGACAACGAATAGAAGCTATATGTATATTGCAGATGCTTTTGGAGCATTTTATTGGAATAAAGGACGCCCTCAAATTCATTTTAGAAAAAGAGGGTTAAAGATGTTTCATTTGAGTTTACCTCATGATTTACAAAGGTTTATAGATGCAGAATAATTTCTTTTTAAAAAAGAGTTTTTACATTTTTTATGTAACGGTTATTGTACTTATTTTAAGTGCTGTTTATATTTTTAAAACATTTGATAAGACGAGTAGTGATATAGAGCAATTAACACTTAAATCTAATATTGAGTATATTAACAATATTGCAAGTAATGTTAGCAGTTTGATAAATAAGAAAACAGATATGAATCTTGTGCAAAGTTTAAAGAAGAGCAGGGCATTACGAAATCGTTTGCAAGAAGATTTAGAGATGTTTCAAACAAAGCGATATAGATATGTTTATGTTGTTCAAAAAATACCAAATACAATAAAATTTCGTTTTTTACTTGATGGAGCAAAAAAAGATAAAAGTGGCTTTTTAGAGAGTTTTCAACCATTTAATACACAACAATGGTTAGATACTTACACTACAAAATCAGCACGCTACTTTTCTCATAAAGAGATTAAGAGTTTGTGGCTCACTTACCTTAAACCTATTGTACAACACAATAAAGTTGTTGGCATTATTGCAATAGATTTTTCACTCAATGAATATAATTATATGCACAATACACTAAATGACCTCTCTTTTAGCGTCAAGATTTTCATGAGCCTATTGCTCTTTATTTTTATTGTTGTCCTCATTTTTGCAACCATAGATAAAAAACGCGTCTATTTACTGAAAAAACAGGCACAAGAGATTCAAGACTTTAACATTACTCTTCAAAACAAGGTAGATGAAGAGGTAGCAAAAAATAGAGAAAAAGATAAACAGATATTAGAACAGTCTCGTTTAGCACAGATGGGCGAGATGATAGGGATGATTGCCCATCAATGGCGACAGCCCATCAATGCTATTAGTGCAACAAGTATTGCCATAAATATGCGAGCACAAATGGAGACACTAGATCAAAAAAGTGCCATAGAACTTGCAGATAAAATAGGGGAATTAACGCAACATTTAAGTAAAACTATTGATGATTTTAGAAATTTTTTTAAAGAGACAAAAGAGAAACAAGATATGACTTATGGAGATTTGATCCAATCCACGCTAGATATTGTTGGAGTCTCTGTGAAAAATAAAAATATTACTATTGATACAGATATACAAAGCGATATAGTTTTTCATACTTATGTAAATGAGTTGAAGCAGGTGTTGTTAAATCTTATAAAAAATGCAGAAGATGTGCTAGAAGAGAAGAAGATAGAAAATGCCTTCATTAAAATAAAAGCAGTAGAAAATCGTCTCATCGTTCGTGATAATGGTGGAGGAGTTCCTGAAGATATTATTGAGAAGATATTTGATCCTTACTTTTCAACAAAAACCTTAAATGGAACAGGTCTTGGACTTTATATGAGTAAAACAATCGTTGAAACTCATTGTGGAGGTACTATTCGTGTCACAAATGATACAGAGGGTGCAGTTTTTTGTGTTGTATTACCTAGTAATAAGTAAAAGTTGCTATAATCTTAAAAATAAAAATTGAAAAAAGAGGTTTAATATGAGCTATGCAGCTTTATTTGAAGATGAAGATGATATTTTTGGTGGTTCACCAAAATCAAAATTTATGGATGTAGTTTTTAATGCAAATAATGATATTGTGCGACAAGAACTAGAAAATTTTATAGAAAAAGTTGCTGTAATGGAACTTATGTTAGAAGAGCATGTTGGTGAAGATATTGATAGAGCTGTAGAGAATTATAGAGCTACACATCTTGATGATGCAAGTACAAAAGCGAAAAGTCTTTATGTTGAATTAACAGGTACTGTCCTTTCTCAAAGTGAATAGTTATTGCGTAGATTAAGTAGAATTTTTTTGGTGCTACTATTTTTTAGTAGTGCTATTTTTGCAAATAATTATGCTTTTACGAAAGAAATTTCATTAAAAAAGAATGAGCAAAAGAAAATTCTTGTAAAATACGACTCTAAAGTGAAACTTTTTACATTTAGTTGGACTTTATATATAAATGGTGGTTTAGTTATACACCGTGCATACGATAAAATTGTGGCACAAAATATTTTATATTTGAATGGTATAAATCA
Organism: Sulfurimonas sp.; assembly: GCA_027060825.1. GTDB lineage: Bacteria > Campylobacterota > Campylobacteria > Campylobacterales > Sulfurimonadaceae > Sulfurimonas. Next base: position 768 of record JALSWC010000148.1, on the reverse strand, counting down.
AAGCTTCAAGCTTGAGCTTGTAACGCGTGGTGCAAGTTACTATGAACCACCCTATATGCTAGTTAAATTTAAAGAGTTTAATGCTAAAAAAAATGAAGCAGTGTTTCAACTATTTTTATATGATAGAAATAGTGAAATTAAGTGGAAGTTTTTGAAAAATAGATAATAAAAGATGAGATGAATGCAACGAGTAGAAAAAGAGATACAAAGACTAATAACAGAGTGTGATTATGGTGAAGTGACACGACTTTTTAATATGTTAAGTGGTGGAAAAAGACTCCGTGCTAAACTAATTTTAAAAATTGCAGCAGAACATAAAGATGCTCCTCTTTTGGCAGCAATTGTTGAACTCATTCATGCAGCCTCACTACTACATGATGATGTAATAGATGAAGCTGATACTCGTAGAGGCATGGCATCTGTAAATGCAACTGATGGTAGTAAAACGGCTGTTATGCTTGGAGATATTTTATACTCAAAGGCTTTTACTGAACTTGTTGCGTTTGACAAAGATGTAGCACAAACCATAGCATCAGCTGTTACAGCACTCTCTAAGGGTGAGATGATGGATGTGAAGATGGCAGAAGAGTTTAATGTGGATGAAGAGAAGTATCTTGATATGCTCTATCTTAAAACAGCAACACTCATCGAAGCTGCGGCAAAGGCTGCTGCTCTTTTAGTTGCAAAAGATTCCGAAGCTCACGCACTGTATGGTAGAAATCTTGGACTCTCTTTTCAAATCATAGACGATATTTTAGATATTACTGC
>JALSWC010000147.1 GCA_027060825.1 Sulfurimonas sp. | reverse complement strand
TTCCCCAGAGATAGTGGTCTATCATTAAATCCCCTATCACTAGAATTTTTGGTTTTGCATCTTTAAAAATCTGCATAATCTACTTTTTCACTTCTGTTTCATATATGCGTTTTATCTCAGGTACATATGCTTTAATCCCATCTTCCATCTCATACGCAGGAGCATATCCTAAAGCTTCTTTTGTTGTTACGACATCTGCTTCTGTATGAAATTGGTACGAACCAATAAATGGATTTGGAATATACTCACACTCTAAAGAGGTACCAAGTTCTTTTTGTAAAATATCTACAATGTCTTGAAAACTTCTCGCTTTCCCTGTCCCTACATTATATATACCACTTGTATTTGGCTGCATTGCCCTGATGTTGGCTTGAATAATATCCTCAATGTAAATGAAATCACGAAGAATTTTATCGCTTCCTTCAAAAAGACGAGGATTTTTCCCTGCCAATATCTGATGACCAAACTGTAATACCATAGAAGCAGTTGTATTTTTAAAGTACTCTCTCGCTCCATATACATTAAAGTAACGCAGACCTACAATGTTTATATCACACTCTTTCATATATTCACGAGAGAGATGATCCATAGAAAGTTTAGAGAAGCCATAAACATTGTTAGGTGCTTCGCGCCCTACTCTTTGCGGAGATTCGGCATTTCCATAAGTTGCAGCAGATGAAGCATAAATCATATTTGCATTATGTGCCACAGCCAAATCAAGCAGGTCTTTATAGGCATTAACATTTGTCTTTATCATCAAATCTTGCTCTTGTGCAGTTGTATCAGAAATTGCTGCTTCATGAAAGATGTAGTCAAAATCATAATTTACTTCTAAATCAAGTAGTAAATCTTTATCATTAATATCTCCACTTATAATCTCACCACGAAAACCAATAAGATTTTTAAAGTGACCAAAACTTTTTAGATTACCATTACTTAATGTTTCACCACTTCTAAAACTATCTAAAATTACAACCTTTGACTCGGGATGATTTTTTTGAAAATAAAATGCTAAGTTTGAACCTATAAAACCCGCACCACCTGTTATTAATATTGTTTTATCTTTTAAATCATCTTTTATGTATCGCATCTTCACACCTATATCAATTTATTTTAATATAATGATACCTTTAAATTCATTAATAAGTATTTAAGAATAGAACTTATATAATGCATACGAAACTTTATATTAAGGGAATAAAATGAAGAAAATCGTAATCGCTTCAATTGCTGCTTTAGCAGTATCTTCGGTAGCAATGGCTGCTGTTAACACAGCGGCATGTGCTGCTTGTCATGGTAAACACTTTGAAAAACATGCTATGGGTAAATCAAAAATTGTTAAAAATATGACTCATGCTGAAATTGCAACAGCACTTAAAGGCTATAAAGCTGGTACTTTTGGGGGAGTATTAAAAGGTGTTATGCATGGTCAAGTAGCTCGTTATTCAGATGCTGACTTAGAAGCAGTAGCACAAACTATCGGTAAATAATTTCTGATACTTGAGTTGCCTTTGGCAACTCATCTTCTTTAACCTATTCTGGTCTATAATCTTTTTTCTTTAACTTCTCTTTTTTTCGTTCTAAGTTTGCAGCATCATTCAAATCCTCTTCTGTATCAAATTTAACAGCATTTAAAAACTTCTCTTCATCATCAAACTGTCCTTTTTTAATAGCCCACATCAATGCTACAACAGCAATACTTCCTAAAAAAACTGATACACCCAACATCATAGCAATTACCCATGAACTCATATTTTAATCCTTATATCCAAATTTTATACGCATCGAATTACCAACAACAAGTAAAGAACTCACACTCATTGAAATAGCTGCTATTAACGGAATAATAAATCCTGCCATCGCAAGTGGAACTGTTATAGCATTATAGACAAATGAAAGCGCTAAATTCTCTTTTATCATCCTAAATGTTCTTTTAGAAATTTTAAAGCTATCATAAAGAGAACTAAAAGTATCATTCAATAAGACCACATCACTTACTTCTATGGCAATATCACTTCCATTGCCCATAGCAATAGCTATATCACTATTAGCAAGTGCTAAAATATCGTTAATGCCATCGCCAGCCATAACCACTTTGTTCCCCTCTTTATGAAGAGTCTCAATATATTGTGCTTTTCCTTGTGGAGTCATTTCATACTCAAAACTTTTAATACCAACCAACTCGGCTACTTTCTTAGCACTTCTTTCATGATCGCCCGTAAGCATTATAACAGCAATGCCAAATTTTTTAATATTTGTAATCGCCTCTTTAGCATCTTCACGAGGAACATCAAAAAGCTCATACTTTGCCAATAGTTCTCCACCATAAGCAAAATAAAATTCACTATTTTCACTACTGCTTTGAATATCTATCCCTATAGTGTGCATCAATTTTGCATTACCACCAGCAAGCATTTTATCATTATACATCGCGGTAATGCCTTGAGCAGGCACATTATTTAAACTTTCAAGCTCAAAACATTCAAGAGCGTCATCAAAAATATAATTTTGAACCCCCCGAGAAATAGGATGCTTAGAGTGAAGTAGTAATGAATTAAGAAGCGACTTGTCAAACGCAGTCCAAATCTTTTCATTTACAACAGCAGGCTTTCCTTGTGTAATTGTCCCTGTTTTATCTAACACTAACACATCAATATTTGCCATAGTCTCCAATTGTACAGCTTCTTTAAAAAGAATTCCCCTTTTTGAAGCAATCGAGAGACCCACTAAAGTAGCAACAGGAGTAGCAAGAGCTAAAGCACAAGGACAAGCAATAACAATAACAGAAATAGATATCATAAATGATTGTTCAAAATTTGATGAATAAAGTAACCAGCCTACAAAAGTAAAAAATGCCAATGCTAAAATAATTGTAGAGAAATATTCACTAATCCTATTTGCTAATTGCTGAATATGAGGTTTATTATTCATAGCATTTTCAAGTAGAGCAACAATATTACTCATGGTAGAGTGTGCAAAATCTTTTGTTGTTTTATACTTTATATCAGCATCAATACTTACCGTACCACTAATGATTGTATCACCAATAGATTTAAAAATTGGCTCACTCTCACCATTTAAGCTTGACTCATCAAAATTACCTTCACCATTTATAATCTCACCATCAATTGCTACCCTTTCACCAGTAGAAACCAAGACTACTTCACCAACGACTACATCATTAACATTTTTTGTAACAATATATTCATCTTCTACAACTTGAACATCAGTTGGAAGGTGTTTGTTCATAACATCTAAAGTATCAGCAACACTTTTTTTACTTAAAACTTCTAAAAATTTACCCACTAAAACAAAGGTAATAATCATAGTAACAGAATCAAAATATGCTTCACCACTACGCGTTAAAGTAATATAAATAGAATATATATAAGTTAAAAAGGCTCCTGTAGCTACCAAAGTGTCCATATTAACAGTTTTAGTTTTCATACCATAATATGTTCCACGAATAAACGGCCAACCACTATAAAAGAGCACTGGAGTAGAGAGCACCCACTCTCCAACATTTAAAATATGTTTAATTTCTGGAGTTATACCTGTAAAATACCCTGCATACTGTGCAACCATAATCGTCATCATATTCATAGTTGCAAAAATTGCAACTGCCATACGCAAATAGTAATCTTTTCGCTCTTTATTCGCTTTTACCTCTTGTAAAGAAGCATCATAAGGAAAAGCATCATAGCCAATAGCACGAATCATCTCTATAATATTTGAAAGTTTTACACTCTCATCATCCCAAACAATCTTAGCTTTATTATTTGTGTAGTTAATATTTGTAGCAACTACACCATCCATATTTGTTAAAGCTTTTTCATTAAGCCAAACGCAGGCAGCACAATGAATACCCTCAATAATCAAAGAAACTTCGCTAAACCCTTCATTATTGATAGAAACAAAACGCTGATAAAAAGCCGGAGCATCAAAATTTGATGCATCTTCAAACTGTGATGATGGCGGGGCAAGTTTGTTATCCCCTAATTTATCATAAAAACTATCAAGTCCCTCATCGGAAAGAAGATGAAAAACTCCTTGACAACCGTTACAACAAAAGTAGTGTTCACCATCTTGTATCATAACATCTTTTGAAAATTCTAAGTGACAATGTGTACAAGCAATTTTATCTGACAATTTCAAACTTCCCTATATCTCTATTTTTTTCTATTTTATCCCATCTCTCAACATAACCATTCATACATATATAAACACCATATTCTGTTATAGATTTTAAAAATCCCATAGCAATACCTAAATTCAGAGTTGCTTCAATATTATCTATTTCAAATGGTTTCATTGATCCTGTAAGTACAATAATTCTATCATCAAATACTTCATCTAAAAATTCAGCACTTAAATGCATAGTATCTGTGCCGTGAACAATTAAAAAATCACTCTCAGAAGATTGTGAAATGATATTTGCAATCATTTTTCTATCATCTACACTCATATCTAATGAGTCCTTATAGATAACACCTGCTAGATCATACTCCGCATATGCACTATTTAATATTTTCTCAATTGCATAATTATCGTAAGGGACTTCTAATTTACCTGTTAATTGATTATATCTTTTATTAAATGTACCACCACAATTTAAAATTAACATTTATCTTTCCATATTTCATCAAATTCTCTTATAATTCTTGTTGCTTTTGAGGTATTGATCTCATTATTACTATCAAAGAGATAAGTCTGTACAATACCTGCGTTTAGTGCAGATTCTATATCTCTCTCCTTATCACCAACAAGAATTGATTGAGATAAATCGATATCAAATTCTTTAGCTGCCTCTAAAATCATTCCAGGTTTTGGCTTACGACAACTACACTCACCAGAAATATCAGGATGATGCGGACAAAAATATACCTTTGTAATTATAACACCATGCTTTTCAAACGCAGAAATCATCCATTTTGTAAGCTTTAAAAAATCCTCTTTAGAATAATATTCCCTTGCAATTCCTGACTGATTTGTTACAATTATAATCAAATAACCTAAATTCTGATAATGTTTAGATAATTCAAAAACACCATCAATAAATTCAAAATCACTCTGTTTATAAAGATAATTCTTTTCTACATTTATTACGCCGTCCCTATCTAAAAAAAGAGCCTTTTTCATAAACTAATTCTCTACACCATCACCAAAAATCTCTTTTTCTATAATATCACATAAAATATGTCCAATAAGTATATGTGATTCTTGAATACGGGGAGTTGAATCAGAAGGAACTACAAGTGCATAATCAGCCATC
>JALSWC010000146.1 GCA_027060825.1 Sulfurimonas sp. | reverse complement strand
AATGAAAAAAATATTGGCAGACTTATCTTATACTATGAACTTTTAACATCTTTATGCGGTATCATCCTTGATGTAAATACCTACGACCAGCCAGGTGTTGAGATGGGAAAAGAGATTTTAAAGGATAAATTTCAAATGTCTTAGCTATAATAAATAAAAAAAGAACGAAGGGTTATTTAAAGAATGTATAAAACAAAAGATGAAAGAGTTATCTCTACCTTAAAAAAGACATTTTTCTTTTCACAGATGGATGATGCTTTTTTTGAGATGGTAGCACCCCATTTTCAAGAAAAGAAATTACGAAAATCAGTTACGATTGATAGTGAAAATACACTTAAATACTTTTATGTAATTGTAGAGGGAAATTTAAAAGCTTCTTATTATAACCCAGAAAATGCAAGAAGCATTACACCTTTTTTACTTAGTGAGTATCAAGTATTTGACATCGCACCTATCATTGATAAAAAAGAAAATATGATAGACTATATAGCACTTGACACCTGCATATTATTGAAAATAGAATCACATTATATTCGTGAATGGATTGAGAAATATCCACAACTCAATACAAATTTTTTACTCTGTATTACCAAGAAGTTTCGAGAGATGGAAGAGTTCTCTCGCTCACTTGTCTTTTACGATACAAAAACACGCCTTGCAAATCTTCTACTCAAGCAAGGAAGTGGCTCTTTAAAAACAACGAATAGACTTTCTCAGGAAACACTTTCAGAAATGATAGGTAGTGTACGGACTATAGTCACACGAGACCTACAAGAACTGAAAAAAGATGGCATCATTGTAGATAAAAGAGCTGCCATAATCATAAAAGATCTTGAAAAATTAAAAGAGCGTTGTGCTAAGTATATAGATTTGTAAATATGTCACTTAAGTAACATATCATTTACTTTAGAGGGAGTATAATTTTTGAAAGTTAAATACTGTTTTACAAGGAAAAAAATATGAAAAAGCGTATAGCTATAAATGGACTTGGGCGTATCGGAAATCAGGTACTTAGACATTACATTAACAATTTACCAAAAAATTGTGAAATAGTTGCGGCAAACACCTCAAGTGTTGAAGATGCTGCTTACCTTTTGAAGTATGATTCTGTACATGGAAAAGCCAATTTTGACATTCAAACGCAGGAGAATAAACTTATAGTTGATGGGCATGAGATTACTATTGTAAGCAGTCACAACCCTCTTGAACTCCCATGGAAAGAGCTTGGCATCGACATTGTTTTAGAGTGTACTGGGCGTTTTACTGATGGTACTTTAGCACAGCAACACATCACAGCTGGTGCCAAAAAAGTTATTATCTCTGCACCAGGCAAAAATATTGACCTTACAATCGTTAAAGGTGTCAATGAAAAAGAGTATGACAATGCTAAACATCATATCATCTCAAATGCTTCTTGTACTACCAATTCACTCGCACCTGTTATGAAAGTGCTAGAAGAAAATTATGGCGTAGAAAATGCAATGATTACAACAACACATGCCTACACCTCTTCACAAGTCACGGTTGATAAGCGTGCAAAAAAACGCAGACGAGGTCGTGCATCGGCTGTAAACATCATCCCTACAACAACGGGTGCAGCGATTGCTACTGTAGAGGTTATTCCTGCGTTAGAAGGTAAAATGGAAGCGATGGCACTTCGTGTCCCTGTTCCTGATGGAGCCATCACAGAAGTTGTGGCACTCTTAAACAAAGATGTTACAAAAGAAGCACTCAACGAAACATTTAAAAAAGCTTCAGAGAGTAACTTGCAAGGTATTTTAGAGTTTAGTAATGAAGAGATAGTCTCTTCTGACATTATAAACAACCGTCACTCTTGCATCGTTGATGGACTCTCAACTGCAGTAGTCGGAAACAAAATGGTAAAAGTTATGGCATGGTATGATAATGAATATGGATATTCTCAAAGGATACTAGAGGTTGCTGATTATATTGCTGGAGAATTATGAACAAAATTAAAAAATAATAATGAATAACTGAATAATTAATAATTAATAATTATTTAGTTATAATGTAACTTAATTATATCAAAGGAGAGAAATATGAAAAGAAGTGGTTTTACTCTTATAGAGTTAATCTTCGTGATCGTTATTATAGGTGTTTTATCAGCAGTGGCGATTCCAAAGTTTTCTAATTTAAAAACAAGTGCACAGGTTAAAACTGTCATTAAAACTACATCGGATGCAGCTACCTCTGCGGCGAGTGCAGCTGTCAATAAAAAAGACTTAGATGACAATGGTAGTTTTCAATTGAGTGATATTGTTTCGCTTAAAGGAAAGGGATGGACATATACAGACAATGCTAAGAGTACTGATTCAAATGGTACTTATACTTATATAGATCCTGCAGGAAATGCAGCAAGTAATACAGTTGCAACAGTTAAATTTGATGTAGACAATAGATGGGTAGATTATGATATTAATTGTTCCAAATTTAAAGATACTGTAGCACAAGATCAATGTAAGAAGGATTTAAACACATCTAGTAGTGTTGATGTAAACACCTCTTGGTAAAAATGTTTTCTACAAAATTTAAACTTTATCTACTTTAGAATTTAAAGAGCAAGGTTCTTCCCTTGCTTTTTTATTTAAAAAATATTTGTAAAAAGGTAATTTTATACTATGAAAAAAGCATTTACACTTATTGAGTTGATTTTTGTTATAGTTATTATAGGTGTATTATCTGCTGTAGCTATACCAAAGTTCTCTCACCTCTCTTCAAACTCTAAAATTGCAGCAGAACTTGCCACGGCTTCTACTATTCAATCTGCCATAGATGATGTTCATAGTGATTGGGTCATTAGTGAAGATGGTTTTACATGGGGAAATAATAAAAATCAAAATGATGTCAATAGCACAACGGGTTACCCTAAAAAGCTTGGGGATTGTAACTCTAGCTCTACTTCATTTAATTGGATATTAAAATCTTCTTCTACTCTCGAATCAGAGTGGACCTGCAAAGACAATAATGATGGTACTTTCAACTATAAAGGACCTGCTTCACAATCAAATAGTGGTGTGAAAAACTCTCCCGTAGGAAAACCTGATGCTTCCAAACATTGGGATTACAATAGCAGTAATGGAACTTTTTCTTTACAAAATGACTAAAGATTAGCCATCTTATGCATAATCCAGAATGCAAATCCTAGTATTAATGAACTTATAATAGCTATCACTATACTACCATTTCCTTCTATTCCCATAACTTCTCCTTTTTTTTAATTTGCAACATTAACCATATTCCACATCGGTAAGAAAATACCAAGTGCTAAAACCATCACAAAACCTGCAATCGCTGCTATTAAAATAGGTTCAATCAGTGTTGCAATATTATCTACAATATAATCAAATCTATCTTTATAAATCTTAGTGGCTTTTGAAAGCATTTTATCTAGCCCACCACCAACTTCTCCAGCTTTTATCATCTCTATTATCATATTTTCAAAAATTCTAGTCTCATCAAATCCTTGATAAAGACTCTTCCCCTCTTCAATAGATGAAGAGATTTTACTTATTTTTTGTTTTAAGTAACTATTTTCAACTATTTCAGAAGCTATATTAAGCGCTTCTAACATTGGTATTCCTGCATCAACCAAGACCTTAAAAACATACATAAATCTACTAATCATCGCATTAAGTGTTGCTTTTCCTATAATAAATATTTTTAATAAAAGTCTATCAAGAAAGAGTCTTACCTTTTCGTTCTTTTTGTAAGCTACATTTATTAGTATAAAGAACATAACGGCAAAAAATAGTATATATGGTCCATAAGCAGTAAGAGCATGTTCTGTCCATAATAAAAATCTTGTAGGCATCGGTAATTTCATATTTGACTCTTTAAAAAAAGATTCAAATTGTGGTACAACAAAAATAATAACTACGGTAAAGGCTATTGCCATTGCTACAATAATAACAATAGGATATCTTGTAGCCTTTTTAAATTTAGTTCGATTATCTAAAATATTTTGTAAAATTGTTGTGAGATGAGCAATAGACTCTGCAAGTTGTCCAGTCTCTTCTCCTAGTTTAAACATAGAAAGAGTAATAAAACCTAACTGCTCTTTAAATATAATGGCCGAATCATATAAACCTTTTCCACCCTCAATATCATTATTTATTTGAAGAAATATTGCTCTGAGCATTGCATCTTTTTGGTTTTTTACAGATTCGGATAAAACATAGTTTAAAGGAAGCCCAGCATCAAGCATAATGGCGATTTGGTCAAGAAGTGCTATAAGTTTTTCAGTATTTGCTCTTCTATTTTTAATAGGATTATTAAATTTCTCTTCAAACTCTTTATATCTTAGACTTAGAGGCATAGAAACCTCTTGAATTTTCAAAAAAACACCTATTTTCATCTCAAAAAACTCTTGCATTGCTACAATCTTATTTTCTGCTGGTAAAACTATTGAGTCTCTTTTTTTTCCTATTTTATAATTTACTCTAAAGTATTTCAAAATTATCTATCCTTTGTAATTCTTAATACTTCTTCAATAGTTGTTATTCCATTTACAGCTTTTTTTACACCATCAAAAAGCATAGGTTTATAGAGATTACTTTTCTCAGCATACTCTATAATTTCCATTTTATTTGCATTTTCTGCAACCATTTTTGCTAGTTGCATATCTATGGTAAGAATTTCAGATATAAGCGTTCTACTGTAGTACCCCGTAAAATCACACTTTGAACACCCCTGCCCTGCGTAAAATATAGTATTTGAATCTTCAAGATATTTCTCTATCTTCTCAAATTGTACTTTCGTTGGTTTCACTTCATGCTTACAATAAGGACAAATTTTTCTCGCAAGTCTCTGTCCTACAATACCAACTAAAGCATCAGCAATAAGATAAGGCTTCAATCCCATCTGTATCATTCGTGGAATTGCTCCAGGGGCATCATTCGTATGGAGTGTAGAGAAAACAAGATGCCCAGTAAGCGCTGCTTGTGATGCAGAGTTAAGTGTATCGAAGTCTCTAACTTCCCCAATAAGAATGACATCTGGATCTTGTCTTAAAAAAGATTTTATTGCCACTGAAAATGTAAGCCCTGTTTTTTCATTGATTTGAACCTGCTGAACGAGAGGTAGTCTGTATTCAACTGGGTCTTCTGCTGTCATAACTTTATTTGAAATATTTTTTATCTCATTAAGGGCAGAGTAAAGTGTTGTTGTTTTACCACTTCCTGTAGGTCCTGTAATAAGAACAATTCCATTGGGAGCATGAATTAAATCCGTAAAACTCTCTAAATTTTCATCTTCAAAACCTAAATCTTCAAGATTTAAAAGCACTTTATCTCGCTCAAGTATCCTCATAACAATAGACTCACCAAAAATTGTTGGTGTAGTTGAGAGTCTAAAATCATAATTTTTTTCATTAACCACAAGACTAAATCGTCCATCTTGAGGAACTCTTTTTTCCGAAATATCTAAATTGCCCAATAATTTAATACGAGAAGAGAGCGCATGATAGAGTTCTTTATCAAAAACAAAATTTTCATATAACATTCCATCAACTCTTGAACGCACTATCATCTCTTTTTCATCAGGTTCTATATGTATATCACTTGCTCGTTTACTAATGGCATCTTTAGATATAAATAAAATAAGCTTCATAATGGCACTATTTTCTGCCTCTTTTTTTAGCCCTTCGGTCGTCAACTCTTTCTTTACTTCAGCAACAATCTCTTTGGTTGTTTGTATGATTTTTATACGATGAAAAACAACCTGTATATCATCCGTATATGCTAAGTATATTTTAACAGGTTTTAAAGAGATAAGCCTTTCCAAGGCTTCAAGAGCATCATAGTTAAGAGGATCACTCGTAGCAACATGTATAAAATCTTCATCTTCTTTAAAAGGAATTGCTTGTGCTGTTTTAAGAATCTGTAAGGGGTATTTCATAGCTATTGCATTAAAATCTATTGTTTCACCATACAAATCTACAAATTCTATATTTAACTGTTTAGAAACCGTTTTTAATAAATCTTTTTGGGTAATATACCCCTCATTCATAAAGATTTCACCAAGTTTCTTTGTAAAATTCAACTCTTTTTGTCTTTTTAATGCATGTAGTAATTGTTCTTCAGTTATATAATTATTCTGAAGTAATAAATCACCAAGTCTTATTTTTTTTTGTATCATTAATTACTCCAATTTGATAATATTTCATTCACTCGCCTAGAATTTTCAAACTGTAAATAGATATGTAATATTTTTTTTGCTTTCTCTTTGTCACCAAGCTTATAGAGAGATTTTGCATAAATTATCCATGATGTTGCATCTGTTTTATCAATACTATTTGCTTTTTTTGCCCACTTTATTGCATCTGTATAATCTTTGGCATTATAGTAAAATTTTGCAATTTTTAATGCTAAATTATAGCTTTGTCTCTGTTGAAAAAGTTTTTTCAAATTTTTAACATTAAACTTTTGAGATTGTAAAATAAAAGTATCTTTTACCTCTACAGAAGAATTTACTTTTGTAACTATTTTTGGCTTTGTTATTTGTTTTGGCTTTTTGAATTTCTCTTTTTTATGCCTACAAGGAACTCTTTTAGTTACAAAATGTAGTTTATATTTATTTGCTAGCTCTTTTGATGCTAAAAGGTTATTTATATCTTCGGTATCATTGCATTGAAGATATAAGAAACTCATTCTTTTATGAACATAACAATTAAATCCAAGTTTTTGTAATTTTTCCTCTTTAAAATGTAAATATTTTATACCTGTTCCCTGTGCTACAAAAAATTGTAAAGAGTAGCATTTATTACTTCCAATATTTTTACTTAAAGATGGGGAAATTAGTACCTTTTTCTTTTTTATTACTACTTTCTTACTAACTTCTTTTTTAACTTTACTTTTTTGAATAGGAGATATAGCTTGTAGTTTATGAAAAAAAACTATATAACTTACAATAGCAAGAATAAAAACAACAAGGGGTAACAAAATTAAGAAGTATTTCTTCAAATGGTATCTTTTACATCTCTTTTCGAGAAGATCAAAATCATACATGAATAAGTCCATTTTGGATTGCAGCCATTGTTAAAATACATTTAGAAAGATTTTGATGTTTACTTTTATTGTTATTTTGTGCATAATTGAGAAGTAAAAAAGTAGTATGAAGAAGCTTTTTAAACTCTCTAAAATTTCCTTGCGTCTGCTTATAAATAAATTTTAAATATTTATCGCTTAAATCATCTCTTAAATTAGGTTTATAAATATCATTTAGAGTAATATAAAGATAGTCTTTATATTCAGCTTTTTGTAGTTTGTTTAATTCTAAAATTTTATGTGGCCTTGAAGAAAATTGTGGAGCATTTAAAATATTTTTTGACTCATGCTTGTGCATTGCTAAAATAAACCAAAATGCCTTTGAATCAGCAAGTATTCTAATAATCTCTATCATATCTTTTGAAAGGAGTTGTGCTTCATCCATAATAACAACATAATTGGAGTTTTCATATATTGCTATTGCTTGTTTTATAAGCTCTTCAATAGAAAAATTATTTATCTCTGTATCACTCTTTTTTATAAGTGTCTTAATAAAATCAACAGGCTCTAAAAAGGGGATATCAAACTTAATAATTTCAATAGTTTCTCTATGATTTTCCTCAAAATGATTAATAAAAGCACTCTTACCTACTCCTGGTTCCCCAATAAGAAAAATAAGCTGCTTTGTGTCATTTTGAAAAATATTTAATAGATTATTTTTTAAACTCATAATCTCAAAACTTTCAAAAAATGTAAGCTTCTTTGTCTGCTCTTCAAACTTCTTTGAGATATCTAAATAATTCATCTTAATGAACCTTTGAATGGCTATTGCTTGATTCATTATAATGTTTTGTTGAAAAAAACGCATCATTATTCAAAGCATCAAGAGTAGGCATAGATGAATTTTTAACTATTTTTGGTGTTATAAGGACAAACATCTCTGTCCTTTTTTTATTATTACTCTTATAACTAAAAAGAGAACCAATAAGAGGAATAGAGCCTAATAAAGGTATTTTATTTTCACTTGTACCCTTTGTTGCACTTATAAGCCCTCCTATAAGAACTTTTTCTCCATCTTTAACCTCGACAATAGATGTCATCTGTTTAATTTTTGTATCGGGAGGAATTGACCTCACATCCGTTGGAGCACCTTTGGCGTTAGAGAGAGAACTCACAACAGGATTTATACTCATAATAATTTGATTATTATCTGTAATTTCAGGTATAACATAGAGCGTAACACCAACAAATGTAGAACCAATTGAATAAGTGCTTCTTCCCGCAACTGTACCACTTGTCGTCGTTATTGAACCAGTTTGGTACTTATAACTCAACTGTTGCCCAACATTAACAACGGCAGGCTGATTGTTCATTGTCAATATTTTTGGATTTGACATAACTTTAACATCACCAAATGTATCTAAATATTTTAAAACATTAGATGTTGAAAAGTTATAAGCAAGAGAGTTACTAAAACTACCATTAGTTACCCCAAGTGAACCATGTAAAGAGAGATTTAATTGACTCCAATCTATACCTGCTGAATGAGTATCATCATAAGTAAGCTCTATAATTTTGACTTCAATTAAGACCTGCTTATGCATTCTTGTCATAAGCTTATCAATAAATTTTTGTGCTTTTTTCATATTTTGACTATCTGCTGTTATGGTCAAAAGAGAAGCATTTTTATTTATAAATATATCTACATTTTTAGAATCCGAAAACAATTTTGTAAGACTATTTTGTAAATTATTCCAAAAAGTAAATGTTGATTTTGTGGTAATAGTCGTTTGTCCATTTGATGAATTACTTCCACCTCCACTACTTGTACCTGAGGAAGAGGAAGATGAATAACTACCACTTCCTCCACTTCCACCACTTGCACCTGAGCTAATAGATTTACTACTTTGGCTAGTAAGTTCACTCACATTTATATAATCTATATTAAATGTTTTTGTCTTTCTATACTGTACGGTAATAAAATTTTTTTCTTTATTAAAGGTATAAAATAAATCTGCTTCATGGAACAAAAAGCTTAAAAATCCTTCAAGTGTATAATCTTTTATATTAACATAATCAAGTCGTTTTTCTATTCTTTTTTTTGATTCTTTATCTTTAAAATAGATAGATAAATTACACTTCAAAGAGAGTTCTTTGAGTACACTAGAAATTTTAAGACTTCTATAACCCTTGTTGTAAGCACTCAATGAAAAAAGGCGGTCTTCACACACATTTGTATTTGCCATTAATGTATATGTAAATAGTATAAATGTCAGTATATATTTCACAATAATCTTCTACTCCTTTATCTGTTCAATACTATCAAAATAATTTGATTTAATCAATGGAATTATTAATATTCTTCTATTTCTTTTCACTTTTATATATTTATCAGTAATAGTTACTATTTTATAGCCATAAACCCTATTGCCTACACCATAAAATCTACCATTTATATAGACTTTATTATTTAAAATTGCATCAATTCTAAGAGATTTTCTTCTATGCCTTACTGGCCTTTTTACTTTTATCTCTCTTTTTAAAAGTATTTTTGCTTTTTTAAATGGGTCATAATGAATAAGAGCAAGTGTTTTAGCCTCTACCAAAGAAGATAAAAAAATAAAAATTAAAAATATATTTTTCATTGTTTTACTCCATAAAACTTAATCTCGTATGTAACATGAGGAGTTGTACCATTCGTCTCTATATTTAAGTTTTTTATCTCCATCAACATACTATTTTTTTCAACTTCTCGAATAAATTTAAGTGTATTTAAAAATTCTCCACTCCCCTGAACAATGACTGTTTTTTTATACTTTAATCGTCCTACAAAAGCTCTATTATCTTTCTCCATATTTATAGTATCAATCAAAAAATTATTTTCAACAGATTTAGTCAGTAAATCATTTAAAAAATAAGTGAAATCTTTTTGAGAAAGAAATGAAAAATTACTTTTTATTAATGATGCTTCAAGATATCTTAATTTTTGTTTACTCTCTACAATCGCACTTTTAACATATAAAAGTTGCTGTTTCACAACTTGTATTTTATGAACAACAAATTTTTTAGAATGATTCCCTAGATTATGGTTTAGTTTAGTCAATGTTCTCTCATTACTCTCTCGTTGATCAAAAGCATTAGTAATATACAAAAAATAAAATAATGTAAAAACTAGAAGAGGAATAAAAACCGATAAAGCAATTTTTTCAGTTTTTGAAAAAGAGTCTAATTTCTCTTCAACTAAATCTAACTTATCTCTCATAATTCAATCCTTACCATACTCTTATAAATATTTTTATCCAAATATATTTTTTTTGTTGATACACTATGATAATGTTTTGCTATTAAAGCATCTATAAATTTAGCAATATGGTCCCTATTGTTAGTATTAGAAATAAGCAATATATCCATACTTTTATCATCATATTGCTTTATTGATTGTGTATTTAACTTATATTTTTGCAAGGCAAGAAGAACATCATTCATAAATTTTTGTCTTTTGTATTTTGCATCTTGAATCATAGGAATAGCACTAAGCGTATTTTCATAAACAAAAATAGTGTCATTCATTTTATTTTTTTGTTTTTCTAATCTTCCATATCTTTTTTTAAGACTTTTTAATTTTTTTGCAAATTTGACATATACTACTCTCTCTTTTTTTAAAAGGACTTGCTTTTGTTTTATTTTATTTTGTTGTTGCGAGAGTATCATTTCAAAATAGATATAAATTCCAAGAGAAAGAAGAAGTGATACTCCAAATAAAACAGCATATTTTAAAACTAAATATTTAATAAGTGGTTTTTTTCTTTCTAAAAAACTAAAATTTAATTGCTGATAAGGATTTGCATCTTCCGATGCTCTGTTTTTGAGCTTATAGATATAATCAAGGTAGATAGATATACTTCCATATTTTTCATCTTCCTTAAAGCTAAGTCTATCTATCTCAAGAGATTCATATCCATAAGGAACAAAAAATTGTTCAATACCAAGTATATTTTTTTCATAAAAATCAATAATAACTCTATCTATCCCATCAAAACCAAAAAGACTTCTTTTCTGATTCATAGAGTACATTATTTTTTCCATATCTTTAAACAAAACTCGTTGAATAGCATCCAAAATATGCATCTCTTCTAAATCATAATTTGATTGTACTAAACCTTTTGTTTGTAAATACTCTTTAAGTTTAACTACTTCAATACCTATATTTTTAGACATTTCATTTAATGAACTTAATGTTCTATGCCCTATATATCTTCCCTTTTGATAAAGTGTAGCAAAAGATTCTTTATCACTTATATATAGAATGAGATCATTACTATCTCTGCTAAATTTTTCATCGTACAGTGTCTGATATGCTAAAAAACGAGGAAAAACCATATCTATGGCAGATACTTTTGAAGAGTATTCATCGAAAGATTCTTCAAAATACTCTTTACTAAGGGCAAATGCTTCTATAAGATAATCATTTTCGATCTCATACTTAAGATAATCTACAATGTACTCTTTATCAAGATTCAGCCCCCCCTCACTATACATCTTAATCTCTGTCTGCATAGCAATTTCATCATTACTTGTAGTTTTTGCAATTTTATATGAAAATGTACTTAAATACCTTAATGGGACAACAGCAGAAGTAAAACTATGTTTAGACTCTTTAAAATCACAAGAATGTACCTCTTTCCCATCATAAATAATAGATTTTTGATTATATAAAAAGAGTATGCTGTTTCGTTCTTCCATCAAAAGGCCCCCTTAATTTCTATTTTTTTTCTTAAGATTAGCAAATTCCATTCCTTAAAATTAATTTTCTATCATTGTACGAATATTACCTGTAAG
The DNA here is from genome assembly GCA_027060825.1 of Sulfurimonas sp. GTDB lineage: Bacteria > Campylobacterota > Campylobacteria > Campylobacterales > Sulfurimonadaceae > Sulfurimonas. The sequence continues at coordinate 6,192 of JALSWC010000146.1, read as the reverse complement.
GTGGTCAATAAGAAGTGTTCCCTCTTTATTTCTATAAGTATAAGTTAAATTCAAATCACTTGTTTCAAGAGAAGAGAGTGTTGTTTTGTTATCATCTTTTGTACCATCATGAACCTTTCCCAATATGTCAAAACATATAATCTGTGGAGAAGAAGAGTCTGAAGAGTATTGAGAATAAAATGTATAAGGTTTTGATTTTGTTGTCGTACCATTTGTATCGTTTAAATCATCTATACTTATACAACCAATAGAGTAATTAATATCAGAAGAGAGTGATTTATCATACCCCATTGCCTTGTATCTTGTCTGCTCAAGCTTCATCAATACAAAATTAACATCATTTCTAAGATGGTGTGGTTTAAAACTACTCACAGCAACACCAGAAAGTATGCCAATAATAACAATAACAAAGATAAGTTCTAAGAGAGTAAATGCTTCTTTTTTCATGGTCTTTGTAGGCTCCTTTTAACTATTCTTATTGGTGTGCTTCCCTTTATTTTTGCATTATTTTTGTTTGTCGTTACAACTGTTTCTATCATTACATAGCCATGCGATTCACTTGTACTAATGTTTGCATCTAAAGAGTTACTTGAACAGTGATATTTACCATCATTATCAACACCATTATAGAGGTAATATTTTGTTATATTTACATCTGCATGAAATTTACCATCACTTGAATTGAAAACTAATGATTTTGTACAATTACCATCAAAAGTTTCTGCACTATTATTTGTACTACTTGCATTTCTATCATGCCCCTCTATCTTCAAAATAGTCGCTTCAAGGATACTTTGAGCAAATATTCCAGCCTGCTCTTTTATATAACTATCTGAAATATGTTTTGCAGAGATGGAAACATATTTGAGTGTCATAATTGCTGCACCACTTAAAATAAGTATTATGCCTATTGCCATTAAAAGATTAAAACCTCTTCTCATATTAAAAAACCACCTTCATCTTAGAAAAATGGATAGGAGAAGCACCTCGTATGCTTTTATTAATGTCAAGATATATGCGTATAGTATAATCTATTTCTTGAAAGTTAAAACCATCTATATTTTGCATTAAAATTGATACATTTCCCTCCTGTGTTCCACTTTTATCTGCACAAAATGTTTCTCCCTTGTGCCAAGGTCTATAGTTTGAAAAAAGAAAAAGAGTATTATTCATATCTTTTGACTTTATATGTAAATTTTTAATACAATTAGCACTCTGATTTACATCCACCCCTCTTGCAATAGCATAAGCACTATCTGTAATAAAATACTTTGCATAAATAAATTTTGGTTTTGTCGCATCTGTAACGGTTATATTATCATCCGTAATACTTATATCAAAAGAATCATTACTCTCATTTCCATGCCAGCCAAAAGAACTATTATAATCGTTACTATCACTTGTCGCTCTATCAAAACTTCCTGAAAAAATAAGATTTACCAGATGCTTACTATAAATATCATCTGAGGTATGAAACTTATTTTGAGTCGTAGTATTCAAATCTGAACCATGCGTTCCTTGTGATATAAATGAATTATTTGAATCTGTCGCCATATCAGCAAATCCACTATAATTTCCATCAACAAATGCTTCATGTGCTGTACCAAACCATTCAAGTATGCTTAAATTATCATCAGTTATGTCGCCAATATATTTAAAATTTCCACTATCTGCATTATAGCCTATAACACTATAAGGCACTCTATAACTTAAATAATTACTTATTTGATTCACAACTATTTGTGAATCTAAAGAGAGCTTCGTTATCTCTTTTGCTTTATAAGAACGAATTAAAATAGCTTCTATTCCTTTAAATGTAGCAGTTGATAAAAAAGATATAATAATAAGAACAAATATTAATTCTAAAAGAGTAGCACCATTGCGTTTCAATTCCAATTCCTTCTATTAATTCTTTGTTGCCCTATATTTTGTGCCGTAAAGGACATTCTTACCAAAGAAGTACCAAGTGCAGACTTCTTTGTATTTACTTCTACTGTAACATTTATCTCTTTTGTATTTGTTGAGTCTGATTTTTCTAAAGATGGAAAAGTGTCATCACTCTCATTAATATCTTTTACATATTTTACAGTAACACTTAAGTTATAATCTCTTGAACTATTATAATTTGTTGCATTAATATCTGTAAAATCATCCATATCATTAGGAATATTATCATCACTACTTTCCATTCCTAATTTTAAGGATGCATTTTTATTATTTTTACAATTTCTTGAACCAGTAAACCCACCTATGCGTATAGGGTTTGATGCAGAACTATTACAATCATAGTCACTATTACCTGCTTGTACATGTAAGATGTCATCATATTTTGTATTGTTCTCATCCCACGCAGTAGATTTTATAAGCCCTATATAAGCAACAGCATTATACATAGCCTCCCCACGAAGATTTTGTACCGAAGCTTTTGAAGCAAGTTGCAGTATCTTTGGTAATACAGTAAAAGCAATACCAATAATAACCATAGAAAAAATAAGTTCTATAAGAGTGAAAGCTGATTTTTTTCTCATCGTAGAAGTCTCACTCCTTTACTATTTTTACTGATATTTATATCAAAATGCACCCCTGAATATGCTCCACTTCTCACACCACTCTCATTATGATCATTTTGCTCATAGTTGTATTTTATACAAGGGTGTTCAGAACAATCACTTCCATTACTGTAATTATAATCACTTCCAAAGTTTTTTGGAACATACCAGAGCCATTTATCCTCACCCAGATGAATATAGTAAGTTCCTTTTGTATCACTTGTTGTATTTACTTCCACAGTAGCAACACCATTTTGAAGCGAATTTATAGAACTAGTTATCTCTGTTGTTTTAGATTTTGTAATTGATGTTGAAGGTATTGTAGCATTAATCTCCCCAAATGTATTATTGTGTTCTTTATTAAGGTACCAATGCAACAACTCCTCTTTATACCCTGAAACAAAATCTTTATGACTATCATCAGCATAAACTAAAATAGAAACTTGTGTAGTGTCAGATGATTTTGATGTTGATAAATCTTGAGGATATGTTCTCCCATAATAGAAAGTTGCATTTGCATCCTTAGAAATATTATTTTCATTTTTCGCTACTTTTGAGGTAGTTATATTTGCCTCTTTAAGTCTTATATTTTTAGGATTTTTAAAATTATTATAATTCCTATCTATTCCAAAAACATAACTACTATTGGCCTCTCCACTTACAAAAAGTTTATGTGATATTTGAAGTGTTTTATTTATATCTGAAATATTTACATCTGTTGTATCTGTAAGATTCCCATCAAGCGTTAAATTAACATCATAGTTACTATTGTTTATATCATAATAGAAAGTTACATTGATATCTTTTGCATAACATGTAGCATTAAAATCTTGTAGAGTATCTCCTTTCTTATTAAACGCTTTAAGCGTCGTATTGAGTGTAATGTTCATATCATGTATATCATCTGCCATATAGAGCCAACTGTTTTGCGTAGAAACAGTAAAATCAAGATTGGTAATATTGATGTCGTAAGGGTTTGATGATATATTTACACCTGCACTGCCTATAGAAGTATTGACATCACTATTCCAATGCCCTGTAACATTTTTATCTTTACAATCAACTCCAGCAAATCTATCTTTACAAGATATATTTTCATCACTTATATTAATGTCAATTTTTCCTACCTCATCATAATTGGCAACAGTCGTATTTCCACCATTACTAAAAGTAACATCACCACTATAATTTCCCTTAACACATCCATTTTTTATTTCAGATACATTAATATCAAAAGAACTCCCATTGCTTTCATTATAATCTGTTGCATTTTTATCATCATTATTCACTGCTTCAAAGCTAATATTAAAATCTTCTCCTGCATATATAGGATTTGGATAGTTTAAAATAGTAAACTTACTAGGGCGAATTGCAAAGTTATCTGTAGAATTTGTCTCATTATGGTCGGGAGAACTCTCCACATCTGAACAACTTTCATCCTTATTTTTCAACCAAATAATTTCTACTTTTGATTGTTTTATCGCTTGAGAAACATTAAAAGTTGGATTTCCCTCTGAAGTTTGATCTGATGTATTTTCTTCACGAAAAGAGTTTTTAACCCAATCCGTCACATTTGTATCATTTTGTATAATAACTCGTGAACAAACAGTTCCATTAAATTCCTGATACTCACTCCTATTCTCATCTAAAGAAGCTATAACAATATTAAAATCTTTACTCACTATTTTCGTAGATATATTTTTATCATTTATATCTCTAAAAGTATCCCAAGCGTCAAAATAATAACTTATATTATTGCTATTAGGAGAACAAGTGCTTAAGGGATGATTATCATATAAATCTGCACCACTTGGCTCTATTTTATACGATCCACTTCCACTCCAGTCATCCCAATAATTCCCTCTATTTCCATCATCATATTTTGCATTATTTTTATCATAAGTATATGCCTGATGTGAGTCATTATGATTGTTATAAAAACAATTATTCCAAACTTCAAGTTTAGCATCATCGTTTTCACTATTATAAAAAATATCAACTCCATAGCTACTACTATTTTTTATAATATTTTTCTTTATTTCACCCTTATTAAAGCTATCAGCAACAGATTTAATATAAATCCCATGTTTTGAAGCATTCGTTATGTTGTTATCTTCAATATCCAAAGAGCTATTCACTTCTTTTATATAAATTCCAGTATCATTCAAATCAGTGAAGTTATTATCATACGCATCAAAATTTTTCAAACTACCAGTTATATAAATCCCTTTTTTTGTGTTATGAGAATCAAATATATTATTTTTTATATATAAAGTATCTAAACTTTTTGCTTTAATAAAAGCTCTTGAAGTATGATTTTGAGAGGAATTAGAAGAGAAATTTGTATCCAAAACAGTCAAATTTTTATCAGAATCATTACTAATTTGAATTCCGTTATAATCACTACAATTTAATTCATTTTTATTAAAATCAATCGTAGAAATACTTAAATTATGATCCAGATTTTTTACATAAATACAATTATCTTTTGTAGAAGTTAAATTCAAATCATAAAGCTTTACAGGAGAATTTTTTATAGTAATAAAATATATTGGTTCATATTTTGTAGTATAAATATTTGCTTTTTGAACTACATCTCCTTCTGAAATATTAAAATCAAATCCTTTCGTCCCATTTGTATCTATATCATAAAAATAATCATTTATAGAATACTGACTAAATTTAAAACCTTTTTGATTATTCACTCGTATATAAATAGTCTTAAAATTGTTATTTTGTGAAGTTTTTTTAAAATAAAACCCATATTTATTTGAATGAATTGTCATTGTAGTAAAATTACTATCTTTCATATTATTACTACTAATAAAACCACTATTTTGTTCAGATTGAATATTTAATCCATCAAACTTATTGTTATTTCCACCTGTACTGAACCAAATTCCCCTTTCAGTAGCGCTTATATTTATATCTTTAAATAATGAATTGTTTGCTTTCTTCTTAAATTTAATAGCACTGTAAGTACTAGACCCATCAGAAGTTTGTGTAATGTTGAGATGAGTTAAACTATTTTTATAATTAACAGCTCCAGAATCTGAATTTTTAGAAAACTGAAGTCCATATGTTTTTGCCGTAATATTTAACTCATTTATAATACTTTGATTCAACTCTTTTGAAGAATAAATAGCATTAGCAGAAGCATTAATTTCTCCATTCTCAAAATCAGAATTTCTTATATATCCATGAGCATAAAAACCACTATCTCCTTCTATTTTAAAATGAGTAAAAGTAGAATTATTTATGTCTTTTTTTGTATAAATTGATTCCCAATGAGAAGAGATATTAAAATCATCAAAATAACTATTTGTTAAATTTTCATCATTTATGGAAATACCTCTTCCTGTAGCACTTGAAAGATTAGAATCAACAAATCTGATATTATCCATATTATTTGAATCAACAACAAAAGAATCATTCGCATCATTCGAATAAAATTTTGTAAAATTACTATCTTTTAAACCATACGCAAAATATACTCCATATCCACTTGAATTTATTTCTACATTAGTAAAATTATTATCATAAAAATGAGTAGCATAAATCACAAAATTCCATTTTCCACTTGAAGTTTGATTAAAATCACTATTTTTTATACTCACCCCATGAAATTCTGACCAATCATTTT
>JALSWC010000145.1 GCA_027060825.1 Sulfurimonas sp. | reverse complement strand
TATTTATGGAGGTGCAATTCTCTTTCCCATGACACTTGGCATTTACAAATATGAGCATAAAACATTTACACTCCTTGATGCTCTTGGTGTTATGCTTTGGGGTTTTCTTGGCATCTCTTTGGGGTATATTTTAGGTACAAGTACAGAATTACTCTTTGGAAAGCTCGAAAAAGTATGGCACTTTATACTTATAATTGCCTTTATTATTTTCATCTCTTGGGTAATCAAAAAATACATATTAACAAATCGAACATAAAATTTGCAAAATATTTAAACAATATTGATTATTATAAGGTACCATATAGACTTACAAAACAATAAGGAGTTTATAATGTCAGTAAGTTTAAGTAAAGGTGGAAGAGTTTCTCTTTCAAAAGAAGCACCAAATTTAAAAAATCTTAAAATTGGTTTAGGTTGGGATGCAAATCAAACAGATACTGGAAGTGCATGTGATTTAGATGCATCTGTATTTTTATTAGGTAAAGATGGTAAAGTATTGAGTGATAATCATTTTGTATTTTATGGTAATTTAACTTCACCTTGTGGTGCTGTTGTGCATCAAGGAGATAATTTAACTGGAGAAGGTGAAGGCGATGATGAAGTTGTTCTCATTGATTTAGAAAAAGTATCACCAGATGTAGAAAAAATGGTATTTGCTGTTACTATACATGAAGCAAAAGAGAGAAATCAAAATTTTGGTCAAGTAAATAATTCATTTATTCGACTTGTTGATACAAATGGAGATAAAGAGATAGCAAAATATGAATTGGATGAAGATTATTCATCAGAAACTGCTATAAGTTTTGGCGAATTATATAGAAAAAACGGTAGTTGGAATTTTAAAGCAACAGGAGAAGGCTTTAATGATGGCCTCGCTGGTTTTTGTAATGCATATGGGGTAAATATATAATGGCTATCAATTTAGTAAAAGGTCAAAAAATAAACCTTAAAAAAAGTAATGGAGCTGATTTAACCTCTTTTTGTGTTGGTGCAAACTGGGGTATGATTGAATCAAAAGGTTTTTTTGGTGGAACAAGTAAAAAAGCAGTTGATTTAGATTTATCTGCAGGAATGTTTGATGGAAATAAAAATATATCAAAAGAAGGTATTATTTATTTTGGTAATCTTAAAGCATCAGGAATCCAACACTCTGGAGATGATTTAACTGGGGATGCAGATGGTGATGATGGCTTAGATAATGAAGTTATTATGGTCAATTTATCTCAAATACCATCAAATATTGAGCAGATTGTTTTTGTTTTAAATTCTTATAAACAACAAGATTTTGCAACTATTCCATTTGCATCTATTAGACTCTATGAGGGAACACCAGAAAGAGTTGACGAGATAGTTGCTTCATATAATATAGCAGGTGATACAAAATTCGCTGGTTATGTTTCTATGATTTTAGGAAAACTTTATAGAAGAAATGGTGAATGGAAATTTTCTGCTATTGGCGAACCAACAAAAGATAAAAAGTTAGAACAAACTTTACAGACTGTAAAAGAAAAATATTTATAATAAGGATATTTACTATGTTAGATTGGGATAAAATAAAAGAAAAAACAAGTCAATTATATAGTGATACAACACAAAAAATTAGACAATATACACCAGAAACTTTTTCTAAAGAGAAAAAGTTTGTTAATGCATTGGTAATAAGTTTAGCTCTCATGACAATGGCAGATAAAAAGGTAGAAACAGATGAAGTAACTGCTTCAATAGACCTTATTAATAACATTGATGAGATTAAAGATTTAGATATGGTTGCTGATGCTATTGAATTGTATGAAATACATCTTGCAGATTTAGAAAAAGTGCTTGATAACAATACAAAATGGACACTTGCCGTTGCAAAACTTTTATCAGAAATTGGAAAAGTAAAACCATATCCAGAATATCCACCAATGATAGAAAATTTATTGATGTATATAGCAGAGGCAGATGGTAACCTTGACCCATTAGAAACACAAATGAAAGATAAAATCTTATCAGCAATAAAATAAAAAAGGAGATATTATTATGGGAATTAATTTAAGTAAAGGTGGTAGAATTGATTTATCAAAAGAAGCACCAGGATTAAAAAGAGTAGCTTTAGGTTTAGGTTGGGATACAAACAGTAGTGATACTGGAGTTGATTTTGATTTAGATGTCTCTGTATTTATGCTCAATAGTAATAAAAAAATTCCAAACGATAAATACTTTGTATTTTATAACAATTTAACATCTCCAGATGGTTCAGTAGTGCATCAAGGCGACAACAGGACAGGAGAAGGTGAAGGTGATGATGAGACTGTATTTGTTGATTTAGACAAAATTGATTCAAGTATTGAAGAGTTAGTTATTGTTGTTACAATTGATGAAGCAGAGGCAAGAAAACAAAACTTTGGACAAGTTGAAAATTCATTTATCAGATTATATGATATTGATACAAATAAAGAGATTGCTAAATATGAACTTGATGAAGATTTTTCAACTGAAATAGCTGTTGAGTTTGGAGAACTTTATAAAAAAAGTGGCTCTTGGCGTTTTAAAGCAGTTGGTGCTGGATTTAATGCTGGTTTACAAGGCTTTGTTGATAAGTTTGTAGATTAGTAATTTTCTAAAACAAGGAGAAAAATGAAACATTTTAGAAGTTCAATTATTGTAACAGCAGTAGGTCTTATTATTGCTCTATATTTTGGTGGCTTATATGCCTTATATATTACAGCATTATTAGCAATATTAGAAATATCATTATCTTTTGATAATGCTGTTGTAAATGCTAAGGTCTTAGAGACTATGGAACCAAAATGGCAACAGAGATTTATCACTTTTGGTATTCCTATTGCTGTATTTGGAATGAGATTTTTATTTCCTATTCTTATAGTCGCTATTGCTAGTGGAATGGGTATTATTGAAACATTTAATATAGCTGTTGATAATCCAGTAAAATATCATGATATTCTTCAAAGCGTTGAAAAACTTATTTATGCGTTTGGTGGTGCTTTTTTACTTATGGTTTTTCTTGACTTTCTTTTTGATGAAGATAGAGAAGAAAAATGGATAACAATTGTTGAAAATAGTAAAACAATCAAGAAACTTTCGGAAGTAAATAATATTGAGTTGATAATTTCATTGCTTATTGGATTAATATTAATCTATCTTACAAAAGATTATGCTATTGCACTTGCTTATTTTAGTGGAGTTTTATTACACTCTTTTATCTCATCATTAGATGATATTTTAAGCACTGATGGTATTAGAAGTGGAATTATAGGGCTTTTATATTTAGAGATATTAGATGCCTCTTTTAGTTTTGATGGAGTTATAGGTGCTTTTGCTCTAAGTGACAATATTTTCATCATTATGTTAGGACTTGGTATAGGTGCTATGTTTATTAGAAGTTTAACCCTCTATTTTGTTGAGAAAAAAACATTAACAGAATTCAAATATTTAGAACATGGTGCTAACTATGCTATTTTTGCACTATCTTTCATTATGTTTTATAAAATATTTGCAGATATGAATGAGATACTTGTTGGTACTATTGGTATCTTTTTTATAGGTTTATCCACATGGCATTCCATAAAAGAGAATAAACAAGCATAATGAATAAATTATACTGTTTTTTTAAACTTTTCAATAAAAAGAATTGTTGTGCAAATTATCATTATAAGACATTTCAAGATATACCTTTCTCTCTATTAAAAGAGAGAGGTATAAAATATGTTATTAGCGATATAGACCAGACGATTGTTTCACAAAGCAATAATCTACTCTCAGACTCTATGCAAAAAAAACTCAAAGAGATTCAATCTCTCTTTGGAAAAAATTCTTTTTGTCTGCTTACAAATGAGCCATCAACACAAAGAACAGACTATTTTAATCTTTTTGATATTGATGTTATAAACTCACAAAAAGATAAAAAACCTTGCATCAATGCCTTTTTAAATGCTTCTCATTATTTTGGAGAAAATATTACTCCTGATGCTATTTGCTTTATAGGCGATAGAGTATTTACTGATATAATTGGAGCAAATAATGCAAAAATGCTCACTATTCAAGTTGATGTTGTAGATATTCAATCAGATAGCTTTATAACCTCTCTTTTAAGAAAAATAGAAAAAATTTATGCCAAAGGTTGTTCTTATTCAAATCAAAATTAAAACAGGTTTGCTTACTATCAATAATTTTAATCATTTAAGCAAATTTGTCTCATTTGGTTCTCGCATAAATAAAAAAAGGGGTTTCTTTTTTATTAGTAAAGTTATGGGAAAACATTTACCAACAAAACCTTCTGTTATGGAAGAAACATTTCTTCAAATGTCAAATATCATACCAAAAAGCGATGAAGCAACTTTATATATTGGTTTTGCTGAAGCTGCGGTAGGCTTAGGAGAAGGTGTATTTGAAAAAAATTGTTCAAATAAAGATAGTTTTTATATCCACTCGACAAGATTTTATACATCTCAAAAGCCATTATTGGCTTTTGAAGAGATGCATTCTCATGCAAAAAGCCATATACTCTATAAACCATACAATGAAAATTGGCTAAAAAATATTACTAGAATTGTTCTTATAGATGATGAGATTAGTACAGGTAAAACAGCTGAAAATATTATATTGAAATTAAAACCTCTCTTTCCTAAAGTTTCTAACTATATCTTAGTCTCTATTGTTGATTTCTCAGATAATACAAATATTACATCTTTTTCTCTTTGTAAAAGTAAATTTACCTTTGAAAAAAATGACTTTTTTATTCAAAAAAATATAGTTTCACAAACAGACAATACAATGAAACTTGATGCAATAATTCCAAATAACTTTGGAAGATATGGAGTAAAAAAATTACATTTTAATTTTGAAAAGATGCTTGACATCTCTCCTTTATTAGATAAAAAAATATTGGTATTAGGTACTGGTGAATTTACTTATCCTCCTTATTTACTTGCAAAATATTTAGAAGAAAAAGGGAGTAATGTCTTTTGTCAATCAACAACAAGAAGTCCAATAAACATAGACGGCGATATAAGCTCCGTTTTACAATTTAAAGATAATTATCATGAATCAATAGATAATTTTCTTTATAATGTTATGGATAGAGAGTATGATACCATAATTGTCTGCTATGAAACAGTGAAAAAACCTCAAAACTTTACACTCATCAAACAGTTAGAAAAAAAATTTAATATTATGGAGCTATTTTTTGGACTTAAAAGCAACTGTTGCTTAAGCAATTCTAAATCTTTTGAGATTTGTTTATAAGACTTAGCAAGTTTTTTAACTTGCTTTACAAATTCAGGAGTCGGTACTATTTTTAACATCAGCAATTAAATCAT
>JALSWC010000144.1 GCA_027060825.1 Sulfurimonas sp. | reverse complement strand
AGCCAAGTCTTTTGATTAAGCTTTGCACTTTGAGGTTGAATATTTGCCATAGTATATGCTTTTCGCAAAGACTTCTTACTATAATCAAAATCTGCATCCGCAACAATAAAATGTCCTCTATTGTACGTTTTACCATATCCTGTATAATCTTTATACTTTGTACGGTATTTCATTGGAATCGTTTTTTCATTGTAAAAACGAAGACGCTTTTTAATATTTTTAAAATTAACCTTGTTGCCATAAAGAGTTACCCATCCAGCAAGGGCACCTTTCTCTTTATAATCGTAACAAATGGTATAGAGCTGTTTATTAATAATCTGGTCACATCGTGACTTATCTACAAAGTCACTAACATTGGTTGCTAATAAAGAATGTGCTAGAACAATTGTAAGAAGGAGTGTTTTTATTATATTCATATCAGTATTATAGCAAAATACACCTATTTTTTATTTTCTAAGTACTCTTTTTCTAGAATTTTCAAATATTAACTGTGCCTGATCAGTAGTAAGGTCATGATGCCCTACTTTTATACAAAGTCCTAAAAACAAAGCATGAAGTTCTTGCACTTTAAGATTATGAGATTTGGCTAATTTATTCCAAATTGTAAGTTCTGTCTTATCATGGCAATATGAAGTATCATAGTTTTTTATAAGAGCAATACTCTTTTTATCTATACGGACACTGTATGGCTCAGTAATACTATGCAATTGTGATACAGAAACAGCAAACGATGTATCATGTAGTATATCCTCACGAAGTAAAATTGCAATAAGCTTGTTCTCCTTATCAAATACTCCTCCTCCAGATGTTCCTGATTTAGTATCGAGATTAAGCATTATACCTGTAGCTTTTAGCTGTGCAATATTGGCACTTAAAAGTAAATTATCAGAACTAAGTACATAGACTCTCTCCCCTAGTTTCTTTTGCTCTGTAAAATGTGCATAAGAAATATCTTTGACATTTATGTGTAAAAAAGCTAAATCATTTTTTACTGATATCTTGCCAATTGTTGCGTTATACTCTTTTCCACTATTTGCAATAAGTTTTATACTCTTATAGTCATCGATTACATGAAAAGCTGTAATGAGTTTTCCACTTCTAGAGAGTGCGACAGCTGTACCATCGTTATGCTCATTATTGTTAGTAAGTACCTTTACTTTATAAGTAACTGCCTCTGCTTCTTTTACATGAAAAGTCTCTTGACTAGCATAAAGTGTGAGTGTTACTAAAATACATGGTAGGAATTTTTTTATCATTGAAAATCTTTTTTATTTTTATCATGAAATTATACAATAATTTTAAAACTATTTTGATTATAAATAAATACATACTATAAAACCAATAACCCAATTCCAAAAAAGTATCATTATTTTCACAAAAATAGCATCGATTTAAAATAAGAAATTATTTTTTAGATATTTTTATTCCAAATGTATTTATAGTTTGATACTTTTTTACATATTTATAGATTTTTTAATAATAATATTTTATATCCAATTTTGAAATATATTAATTCTTCTTAAATTTACTTATTATTATTCTAAACTCGCTTCATAGGCACAATGTTTTATGTTTTCAGTAACTTTTTTTATCTATATATTTGTCAAGTAAGGTAGAGCATAAATAATACTAGATAAAAATTGTTGATTCTATTTCTATATTATATGTTTTTTTCAGCATTAAATACCTTTTCTTTTTTTAGATTATAAAATTAAATAACTATTTAACAATATCTAAAAGAGATACTAAGGAATCAATCCACATTTCAAAAAGAATATAGTGTTATCAAAAGATATTTTATAACTTTACATAGCTCAAATTACTGAGAATCTTAGATGTTTTTTCTTTTATTTATTTCCATTTTAACTCTTTAGTATAGTACTTATTTTATCTAGATATTGTTTTATTTCTGTTGATTTTGTTGAAGATAATCCTTTCAGATTAATTGTGACCTTATTACCTTTCACAAAAACTCTATCTTCTAAAGTATTTATTTTCTTCTGAGTTTTATCCTTTATATATTTTAAAGCGGTTTTTCTATCTAAATTTTTAATTATATTATAAATTTCAAGTTGTTTATTATCTAGTTTATTTAGTGCTGAAAGAACAGTTATATCATTATAATTTTCTCTTCGTATAATATTTATTAATTCATTTGGTAACTTTAGCACTGATAACATTTTAGAAATCCAACTTTTTGTTAATCCAACTTTTTCTGCTAATTCATTCTGATTATTTACTATTTTTTCATCTAGAATTCTCTTCATAGATATTGCTGTTTCAATAGGATTCATATTTTCTCGTTGTAAATTTTCAACTACTGGTAAAATTGCAAGTTGTGCATGCTCAACTTTATCTAATACAACAGCTTTAATTGTTTTTAACCCTAGTTTTACATGTGCTGCAACTCTTCTGTGTCCATAAATGATAGTATATTCTTCATTATTTCTAACAACTGTAATAGGCTGTATTAAACCATTCTCTTTAATTGAATTTGCAAGTTCATTCAATTTTTCATTAGTTATGACTATTCTTGGCTGATAAGGATTTTGAATTGTATTGTCTAATGATATTTCTATGATTTGTTCGTTAAAATTTTTTGAATTGTATTGCTCCGATAAAGAAGCATTTTTCGTTACTGTTTTTACTAGATCATAATTAATAATTTTTTTTCTTTTAGCCATTTAATTCTGCCTTTATTTTAATTTCATCGATTAATCTTAATAACTCTTTAGAAGATTTTGAAGAATTATCTAATTCAACTACACTGTATCCATGCGCTACACTATTAGAAAAATCTACTCTTCTTCTTATTTTACTTTCCATAAGTGTAAAATGTTTAGAACTATTAATAAAGTCATTAATATCATTGAAGTTTTTTTGGTTAGGACTTATTTTATTTAGAACTACATATGATTTTATATTTTCATTTATTTGATTACTTACTTCTGCTAAAATATTATTATATTTTTCTAAACCTAATATTTCTGTGAATTCAGAAGATACTGGTGTTATAATAAAATCTGCAATAGCAATTGATATTCTATTCATTGAACTATCAAAACCTCCTGTATCTATAATAGTTAACGTTTTATCATCTTGATTATTTACGAAATCAATCATTTCTTTATCAATTGAAAATGAATGTATATTTAATGGTATTTGTCCCATTATTTTTCGGATTCTATTGTATGCTGATATAGTTTCTTGAACATCTAAATCTATCATTACTACATTAAATGTTTTATTTAATTCAATCGCTAAATTAAATGCTAAAGTAGATTTACCAACTCCACCTTTTTGATGTGATACTGCAATTATCATTTATTTCCTTCATTTTTTCATTTTTTAAAAAATTTCTAAATGTATTTTATCTAAAAAGTTGATTATGTACAACTTATGAATATATATGATACAATATAAAATAAAAATATAAAGATAATAAAATGGCAAAGAAAAATGTAAATCCGATAGTATCTGTTGTAGAAAAATTTGAAAAGTCTATTGCTACAGTTAATGAATTAAGAACTGGAATTTTTGCACCAATTGAAAAAATTTCTGGAAATTCTGCAACATATAAATTATTTAAAAAGAACAATAAAAAAAGAACAATAAAAACAAGTTGGGGAAGTACAATTGTTAAAGGAAATATATTAACACAAATACATAGAGATTTAATTGATTGTATATTTACAAATTCTAAGGAAATAAAAGAACTTGATAATGGAAGTATTGCAATATATTTTTCTACTAGTGAAATTTTAGATGAATATACTAAAAGTAAATTAAATGTAACAACAAGAAATACGCAATGGTTAAAAATAAAGTTAGATGAAATTCAAACAACAGCTATTGAATTTCAATCTGCTAATAATGTAGATTTTTATAGTTTTTCAATAATTAGTTCATTTGCATATTCATCTAAGCACAAAAGTTTTGGTTTAGTTATAACACCAGAATATCGTAAATATTTTGAAAATCAACTTTCTATTAATTATAAAAATGAATTATCAAAATTGTTAAAAGTAAATAGCGCATTATTAAGAGCAATAATACGTTTTTTTTGGACTCATTCATTTAAATCAACAATGACTATAGAAAATTTACTTATTACCTTAGGTTTTCCAGTAGAATCAAAAAGATCTAGACAAATAGCTATAAAAGAAATTAAGGATAATAAAGAATTATTATTAGAATATGGAATTGAGTATATTCCAAAAACTAAACTTTTTTATTGTAAAGCAATTCATGATAATTCAATAAGTTTTATTTCTTCTTTATCTAAAAAATCTATAAAAGACTAATAGTATATTTACTATATAGATATACTATATATATCTATATATACTATAGTGCTTCACAATATTACTTCGTTAAAGTCACAATATTACTTCGTTTTATCACAATATTACTGTACTTGTGTCACAATATTACTTCGTTACTATCACAATATTACTTCGTTTTATGTAATAGGGATGGTGTTTTATGTAATAGGGATGGTGGTAAATGAAAGGTTTATTACTTTATTGTTCCCCTACGTTAGTTAAAACTATGCACTTTAGTACAAGGCTTTAGCTTCTATAAATGTGTTAAAAGTTAAAATAACGATATGAATAATATGAGGAGTGGAAACTATACAATCAGCCAAATGCAAGTACCTATAGTGTGGGTAACAAAATATAGATATCCAGTTCTAAAAGGTGAACTACAAAAAAGATGTAGAGAACTAATAATAGAAATATGTGATGCAGAGGATATACGAATACTAAAAGGTGTCGTAAGTAAAGAGCATGTCCATATGCATATAGAGTATCCACCATCAAAAGCGATAAGTGATGTAGTGAAGAAACTAAAAGGAAGAGTTTCAAGGAAATTACAACAAGAGTTTCCGAGCTGTCAAAAAGATATTGGGGAAAACATTTTTGGGCGATAGGATATGGAGCATGGAGTACAGGGAATATAAGCGATGAGATGGTAGAGAGATATTTAGAACATCATCGCAAGATACAAGTCCAATAATTTTAGAGTAACACAAGGATGATGGGACTTTCAGTCCCTATGCAACCTATGGACTTTTAGTACATAGTAGTTGAGTTTCTTATTATATCAGGCTGACACAGAATTTTGAATACTCTCAGATAATCCTTTTAAATGGACTTATCGGGCTAAATCTTTGACTGCTTAGTTCTTTGGTGTAGTTTGTTTATATTGTATTATACCATTCCCCATTAAATACACGATATTTTAAACTGTTCTAAAATCCAGTCATATCCAGCTAGTTTTTTCATACTTTTAGGTTCGTTCATCCACTTAGCAACTTCCTCATC
>JALSWC010000143.1 GCA_027060825.1 Sulfurimonas sp. | reverse complement strand
AATCAACTTTAATGATAAAATGGTTGGAATTTTGGGGAGTAGAGGGGTAGGTAAAACTACTGTAATCATTCAATACTTAAACTCTTTAGAAATTCCAAAAAGTAAAAAACTCTACTTTAGTGCTGATAGTATCATTACAAGTTCATTGTCACTCTACGAGATAGCCGATGAGTTTTGTAAAAGTGGTGGTAAAGTACTGGCAATAGATGAGATACATAAATATAAAGATTTTGAAAAAGAGCTCAAAGAGATATATGATTTTTTAGATTTGAAAGTCATTTTTAGTGGTTCAAGCGCCTTGCAGTTAGAACATAAAAAAGCAGATCTTAGCCGTCGGGCTGTTTTATACAAAGTACAGGGTTTATCTTTTAGAGAATTTTTAGAATTAAAACTAGGCATGAGACTTCAGAGTTACACACTTGAAGAGATACTGGAAAATCATGTAGATATTGCAGATGATATTATCTCTGTGTTGAAACCTTTTGAGTATTTTAAAGAGTATCTTCAGTATGGTTATTTCCCATATTATTTTGAAAACAAAGAGACATATAGTATAAAACTAGAAGAGACTGTAAACACTGTTATAGAGAGTGATCTGCCCATAGTTTTTAGTATAGAAGCACAAAACATTCAGAAGCTCAAACAGCTTGTAAATCTTATTTGTACTTCAAAGCCTTACGAGTTAAATATTAGTAGTCTTTCTAAAAAAATTGGCATTAATCGTAATACACTTTACCAGTATATCTACTATTTAACTATGGGAAATATATTTATAGCTTTAAAAGGAAAAGCAAAAGGTGATACTGTTTTTTCAAAACCTCAGAAACTTTACTTGAACAATCCAAATTTAAGTTTTATTTACTGCCAATCAAATGAAACAGGTACAATCAGAGAACAGTTTTTTTTAAATATGTTAAGTCAGAAACATACTCTTTTATATCCAAAAAAGGGTGATTTTTTAGTAGATGAAAAATATACTTTTGAAGTAGGTGGAAAGAACAAAGGCTTTGAGCAAATTAAAGATTTACCAAACGCTTTTGTTGTAGCCGATGATATAGAGATAGGGTTTAAAAATAAAATACCACTCTGGCTATTTGGGTTTTTATATTAGAATTATTATATAAAAATAGAGTATAATTTAAACAGTTGTTCTGAGGAGTTTTAAATATGATTGATATTGACAAGTTAAAACCTATTGTTATTGAAAAGTTAATGCCTTTACAACCAGATAAAATCATTCTATTTGGAAGTTATGCAAATGGTAAGGCAAATGAAGGGAGTGATATTGACCTTTTTTTGATAAAAAAAAATCTACCAATTGATAAAATTTCAAGTTATGAATTAAGTGCGAGAAAAATGGTCAGAGAGTTAATATATAAGTATAAAATAGGCTTTGATATTTTATCTGCTTCTAGCGATTACATTGAAAATACAAAAGACTACTTCTACAATGTAGATATTTTAAGAAAAGGTAAGGTGTGGTATGAACGAAAAGTCAGCTAAAGAG
>JALSWC010000142.1 GCA_027060825.1 Sulfurimonas sp. | reverse complement strand
GGTGTACATGCATACCATTACCATTGTCACCATAAAGTGGTTTTGGCATAAATGTACATGTTTTACCATTTAAGTGTGCAATCATTTTACAAACATATTTGTATTTTTGAACATTATCACCAGCAGTGATGATGTCACCAAAAACAATTCCAATTTCACCTTGACCTTGTGCAACTTCGTGGTGACCAAGAATAACTTCCAGACCAACTTGCTCAAGTACTTGCATCATCTCTGCACGCATATCTACCATAGAATCTGTTGGTGCAACTGGGAAGTAACCACCTTTTGTTCCTGGTCTGTGACCTGTATTGTACATACCTTCATAGTCTGTATTTGAGTTCCATTCACCCTCTTCAGTATCTACTTTGAAACCCATTTCATTCATATTGTCAACAAATTTTACATCATCAAAAATGAAAAATTCATTTTCAGGTCCAAAGTATGCAGCATCAGCAATTCCATGATCAGTTGCATATTGAAGTGCTTTTTTAGCCATTGAACGAGGACATCTTTCATAAAGCTCATTTTTGTAAATGTCATAAACATCACAAAAAAGGATTATGGTAGGATCAGCAGTAAATGGATCTAAAAATGCAGTTGTAGCATCTGCTTTTAAAAGCATATCAGATTCATTAATTGGTTGCCAGTTTTCGATTGAAGAACCGTCAAATGGGAAACCATTTTCTAAATTTTCTGCATTTACAGCACTATAACGGTAGCTAAGATGGTGCCATGCACCTTTAATATCACTAAATCTTAAATCTACAAATTGAACATCATTCTCATTACAAAATGTAAAGAACTCTTCTATATTATTAACGAATTTTCCCATTAATTTTCTCCTGAATTTTATTAATATATAGTATATCCCAATAATAGGTAAATAAAGATTTTTAATTGATGAAATAATGGGCAAATTGTTTTAGTGTTTCAAATAATAACATATAAGCCTAGTTTCTTAAATTACATCTTAATGCGATATTTTATTGACAATATTAATTCAAACCTATATTATAAGTATAATTCATTAGTAGGAGATACAAATGGCAAAAAATACAAAAAAAGCTTCAAAAAAGAAGTAATTCTTTAAAATTCAACTTTAAATGTTGAACCTTCATTCACTTTAGAACTTATTGTAAGTGTAAAGTGGTGGAGGGTGATGATTTTATTTACTAAAAAGAGTCCAAGTCCTAGGGAATTGTTCCAAGAGTTTTGTTGTACTCTATAAAATTTTTCTGTAATCTTTTCTAAATTTTTCTCACTAATCCCTATGCCCGTATCAATGACTTCAATACTTCTTTTAGAAATTTTAACTATTACTTCATCTTCTGAATATTTGAGTGCATTTTCTATTAAGTTACTCATAACAACTCCAAAAAGTGTTTTATCTACATTTACGATAATGCTTTTATCCCCTTGTATCATAATATGTTTCTGTGGATATGTTAGCTGAAGTGTTTGAACAGTTTCATTGACTAATTCATTTAGATTAGTTTGATGCGTTTGTATAGACTGCGTTTTACCATCAAGTTTCATGGAAAGTCTGAGTGTATCTATGAGTTCGCTGAGTTTTGTACCATTATTATTTATTTTTGTAAGAAACTTTTTGCGTATGCTTGGGTTAATGCTTTCATCTTCTAGGAGTGTTTGGGAGTATCCATTTACTACGGCAATAGGGTTTTTAAATTCATGTGAAATAGCAGAGATGATATCATCTTTTTGTCTGTTTGAATTTTGTAATTTTTTTGTATATTTGTCATGTTGCTTCTCTTTCTTTGCTAAAATCTTTGAAATCTTAGTGAGTAGGCTTGTGATGAGTGCGAACTCTTGAGAGTAGTGTGATGTAATGTAGGTAGGTTTCTCTTTTTTTGTGAGGGCTTTTAAAAAATCTACAATTTTGTTAGTTTCATATTGTATTTGTGTATTAATTTTGTAGCTCATAAAAAATAAAATAATAAAAAAGAGAATAACTACAGCCGATATTTTAATACCAAGATTTACAAATTCATGATAAATGCCTTTCAACTCTTTTGCTAAGCGTATATAGATTATTTTATTTTTCAGTTCTATTTTTTTTGCAATATAGAGCATATCTTTGTTGAGTGTATGGGAATGACGAATAATTTCACCAAATTTTTCATTATCTGCTTGCATAATTTCTGGTCTGTAACGATGGTTCTCCATGCTTGTTTTGTCTTTATAGCCCTCAGCTATAACAGTGCCATCTTTTGCAATAACAGTGAAACGCAGTTGCAAATTTTTTTTTATTTTTCTTGCAAGTGCATCAAAATTTGTTCTATTGTTAATGGTAAAAGAGAGAAGAGAAATATCTTGAATAAGGGCTTTTTTAGAAGAGTCTATGTAGTAATCATAAGTCCAATAATGCACTATTGCACCAACAAGTAAAAAAAGAAAAGCAAAAAGCAGTAAGAACTTTCGTAAGATTATTTGATGAAATTTTAACACTTTTTGCCTTTATACTTATTAGTTGTGTATTGTGCCACCAAGCTTGATATAGACAAGCAGGTTTGCTACACTAATTGCACGCCCTGCAATTTTTTCACTTTTTCTTAATGCTTTGAGCATTTTATGGTATTTTTCAAAACCTTGTATGCAACTTTCTGCTTCTGAAACAAGTTTTCTCTCTACCATCTCATAAAGGTCATCTGCTTTATTCTCTTCTATGAGTACCTCTTCATACATCTCTTGGAGTTCATCAGCATCTTCGATGTTTATCATCGCTATACTTGTTTTGATGGCTTTAACAGTAGATGATTGCATAGGAAGTGTATATTCATTAATGGTTGCTACATCAAGGTCACTACATACAGCAGTAAATCCACGGATGAAACTTCTTGTATTTGAACATGCACGAGCTATTTCATTTGTGATTTTAAGGTAAGCTACAACGCGTCTAAGGTCTTTTGCCTCAGGTGTATAGAGTGCAAGAATTTTAATAATTGCATTATCTATCTCATCTGTACGAGAGGTAATGTTTTTAATAGAGTTTCTTGCTTCATTAAAAACTTCTTGATTACAATCTTTTAAGGCTTTAAGTATTCGCTCATTTGCTTGTACCAGATCTTCTCCCACTGATGTGATTTTATCTTTTACTTCATTCAAATTTGTTTTAAAAGTTGGTAACATATGTTTTTCCTTTTTTTATTTTGTTTTTAACCGAAACGGCCAGTAATATAATCTTCTGTTTGTTGCTCTTTTGGATTTAAGAAAATATGTTCTGTTTTGTCAAATTCTATAAGATCTCCTAAATACATAAACGCAGTATAATCACTTATTCGTGAAGCTTGTTGCATATTATGTGTAACAATGGCAATACTTATATCATTTCTAAGTTCAACGATGAGTTCTTCTATGGCAGAAGTAGAGATAGGATCAAGTGCTGAAGTTGGTTCATCAAAGAGCAAAACCTCTGGTTTTACGGCAACGGCTCTAGCAATACAGAGACGCTGTTGCTGTCCACCTGAGAGACCCATAGCTGATTTATTAAGTCTATCATGCACCTCTTTCCAAAGTGCTGAACCTTTGAGTGCTTCTTCTACTCTATCTTTGAGTTCTGTTTTATTTTTGATACCTGAAATTTTAAGTCCATAAGCAACATTGTCGAATATGCTCATTGGAAAAGGTGTAGGTTTTTGAAAAATCATTCCTACTTTTTGGCGTAATTGTATAAAATCATTCTCTTTTTTAATAGCAAGAATATCGTCATACTCTCCTGTTGTCTCATTTAAAAGATCAATTTTTCCATCGTATGTGTTTCCAGGATATAAATCATGAATACGGTTCATAGATCGTAAAAGTGTAGATTTTCCACAACCACTTGGTCCAATGAGCGAAGTAATTTTATTTTTTTCAATCGGTAGCGTTATATTTTTTAGTGAGGGTGCTTCTGCACCCGGATATGTAAACGAGAATTTTTCAATATTCATAACTAGCATGATATTTCCTTATTTTTTATTTCTTGTGATAAATTTACCTGTGAGGTTAATGATGAGAACCATAGCAGTGAGTATGAAAGATGCTGCCCATGCTAAATCTCGACTACTTGTTTGTACATCGCTTGCTAAATCATAAATACTTACACTAAGGGATGGAAATGCATGTGTCATATCTAATGAGAAGTAGTTACTTGTTTGTGAAGTGAAAAGCAGTGGTGCAGTTTCACCGACAATTCTTGCAAAAGCGAGGAGTATTCCTGTCATAATTCCAACTTTTGCAGCTTTAATGACAATATCTAAAATCACTCGATATTTAGAAGCTCCAAGTGCAATTCCCGCTTCACGCAACTCTTTTGGAACAAGAGAGAGCATAGAGTCTGTTGTACTGATGACGATTGGAATCATCATAATAGCAAGAGCAATAGAACCTGCAAAACCACTTGTATGCCCTGTTGGAACAACAATGATGGCATAAACAAAGGCACCAATGACAATAGAGGGCGCACTCATCATGATGTCGCTAAGGTTTCTTATTAGGTTTGCATATCTCCCTCGTCCATATTCACGAATGTAAATACCAGCAATCATTCCAAGAGGAATACCAATAATACTTGCAAAACCTGCTAAAATAAATTGTCCTATAATAAGGTTACGAAGACCATTATTAATTAAATCTGTAACAAAGAGAGAAAAATGGAATGAACTCAAACCTTTTATAAAAAGGGTAATTAAAATCCATGCTAAAAAGCTAAGTCCAATTATTGCAGAGATGGTAGAGAGTGCCAAAACTATTTTATTTATGAGAAGTCTTTTCATTAGTTAGCCTTTCTTAAAAAGAAGAATTTTGCAAAAGAGATAACTGCAAAACTCATTACAAAGAGAATAAGAGCAAGATAAAAGAGGGAACTCATACCAAGCCCACTTGCTTCTCCAAAGTTATTTGCGAGTGCAACTGGAATCGAGATGGTCGGGTCGGTAATCTTATGAGGGAGTTCAAAAACAGAACCAATAAGAAATGCAACTGCCATTGTTTCACCAAGTGCGCGTCCTAAAGAGAGAATGATAGAGCCAATAATTCCAACTTTTGAGTATGGAAAAATAACATCTTTGATAACTTCAAATTTTGTTGCACCAAGGGCATAAGCAGACTCTTTTAAAATATCTGGTGTTGTATTCATAGAGTCTCTTGTAATTGCTGCCATAAATGGAAGAATCATAACTCCTAAAACAAGCCCAGCCGTGAGGAGTGAGACTTGAAAGCCTCCAAATAAATTAGCAACAATAGGAGCAAAATAGTAAAGCCCCCACATACCAAAAATAATACTAGGTATGGCGGCTAAGAGTTCTATGGCACCACCAACAAAGCTAGAGATATTTTTTGGAGCTATTTCAGCTAAAAATATTGCTATTCCCATGGCAATTGGCATAGCAAATAGAAGTGCTATAAGTGTTGAAAGAATTGTACCAACAAGTGGTACTAAACCACCATAAATAGTTTTTGTCGGTGTATCATCTTCATCTTGCATAATCATGCCATCGTCATCACTATAATCATCTGGATTTACTACTTCAGAATCATCTGAGACTTTTTTGACACTTTTTGCTTGAGGTGTTGTAATGGGTACCTCTTTATTCCAAGCAGGATTTACAATAAAATGTAAACCAAACTCATTTATAGCAGGGAGTGCTGTATTGAAAAGTGTAATGAAAATTCCAAGAAGAATAATAAAGACTAGCGTCGCACTTGAAAAAGAGATTTTTTGAAAGAGTTTTTCCATTTGTATTCCATAAGTAAAATATTTTCATTATTATATAAAAATTTAGTTACAAAGAGATTACAGGGAGTATTTTTAAGTAGATTTTCCCCCTTTAAGAGAAAGGAGAATTTGAAAAAAATGAAAAATGAAACTTGTTTTAAAGAGGGAGCAAGAGTGGGGGCGAAAAGGATTAGTTAATCCCTTTTGCTCTCCAGTATCTTCTGATTTTGTTTGTTAAAGAGTTTGGTAATGGAACATACCCAAGACTTGAAGCAATATTTGCACCATGTTTATATGCCCAGTTGTAGAATGCTGTTACTTTTCTATCCATAATTTTATGCTCTTTTGGTAAAAGAATAAAAGTTGCGGCTACGATAGGGTAAGATTTTTCGCCTGCAGGGTCTGCAATGATAGCATAGAAATCTTTTCTTGGATCAAAACTAGCTTTTGCTGCACTCTCTTGAAATGCTGAAAGTTTTGGTTTGATGTAGTAACCTTCTCTATTTTCAAGTGTAGCCATTGCAATACCATTTGATTTTGCATCTGCATAATCCATATATCCTACAGAGTATGGAGTTTGTTTAATAAGTGCGCCAACACCAGGGTTTCCTTTACCACCAATATGGTGATCACCAGGCCAAGTTATAGATTTTCTTGCACCAAATTTCTTTCTCCATTCAAGGTTACTTTTTGCTAGGTAGTAAGTAAAGTTAAATGTAGTTCCACTCGCATCTGAACGCTGAACAAATGTTAATTTTTTATGTGGTAAATGTGCATTAGGATTACTCATTGTAATAAGTTTGTTATCCCAATATTTAATGTGACCTAAAGCAATTTCAGCGATTGCTGCACGGCTTAATTTGATGTTCTTGTGGTTTGGAATATTATATGCCATTGTAATTGCACCAACAACTGCTGGGAATTGGTAAAGATGATGTCTTCTTAGTGTTCTTGGAGTAAGAGGTTTATCACTTCCACCGAAGTTTGATTGTCTTGCTTCAATATGCTTAATACCAGCTCCAGAACCTTCACTAATATAGTTAATTCTAATACCAGTTTCTTTATTGTATGCTTTAATCCATTGTTGATAAACAGAGTAAGGAAAAGAAGCTCCACTTCCTTTGATTACATCATTTGCGGAAAGAGCCCCAGCTAAAACTGAAGTTGCAAGAGCAAGTTTAAGTACTTTTGTCATTTGTTACACCTTTTAAATTTAAGTTGTGGAAGTATAAAACAGTTTGGTTACAAAAAGATTACAAAGCAAAAATTGCTTACTAAAAGCTATATAATTATATATAGTATGGCTTTTTTAGTGTAACTCTTTGTAATCTTTTTGTAACCTAAGTGTAATAGACTTCGAGCATCAAAACAAAAACAGAAGGAAATTTACAAATGAATAAAATTGTTTTATCAGCTTTAGCTGCATTAACTTTAGGAACTGTAGCTGCAAACGCAGGTGCATTAAAATTATACCAAGATGCAAATGGTCAGGTATTTACACAAGCAGGTGAAGGCCGTACAGCGATTAAAACTCCAACTTCAGTATTTTCTCATGCTGATAAATTGAAATTTGATGGGGAAGCATTTATTGGGTATAAAAACACACACTATAAGGATGGTAAACATGCTTTTAATCAAAAATTTGGTGTTAGCCGTGGATATTTTCAATTAAAAGCGTATTTATTAGATGATCCTAAATCTTACTATCGTATTACAATGGATTTAACACAAGAAAAAAGTACAAAAGCAAATACAAATGGTAGTATGATCGTTCGTGCAAAATATGCGTACTTATACCTTCATGATGTTTTACCAGTTACATCATTAGAAATTGGTTTGGCACACCGTCCTTGGCATGATTATGAAGAGCATAACTCTTGGATGTTCAGAAGTGTTTCTCCAATTTTAATTGAAAATGAAAATGGTGCACATATTTCAAGTTCAGCTGATTTTGGTGTACTGGCAAAAACAAGAACAAAATTCTTTGATTCTGACATTGGTGTATTTAATGGGGAAGGGTATCACTCTGCACAAAATTCAAATGGTATGAGTTTAGAGTGGAGATTTACAGGTCACCTACTTGGAACACACGGTCATCCTGATAAAACTACATATCTTGATGCTTCATTTTTTGGTCAATTAAATCAAAAACATTCTGATAACACAAAAACAAATCATGAAGATGACTTACACTTCTATGGTTTTCATACAGTCTATAATATGCCAGCGTTCTTAGCATCTGCTCAATATGTAACTTCAGAGGATACTTCAGTTAATTCATCTGCTACAGGTGCAGTTTCTAAAGGTTCAGGTAGTGGTTACTCTTTCAATGTTGAAGGTCGTGTAGGTTCTGAACATCAATATAAAGCATTTGCAAGAGTTGATAAATGGACTCCAGATGTAGTAAGTGGTGCAAAAAAATATGCTAAAAATACTTATATTGGTGGTGTAGCTTGGAGACAAAATTCAAATGTTGAATGGGTAGCGAATGTAACAGTTAATAATGATGAAGCTAATCATTATGACTCTTCACTAAGTACAGCAAATAGTACATCTTATATGCTAACAACACAAATAGATTTCTAAAAATCTATTTGTTATAAACAAATTTCAAATTTCATTTTCTCCTCGTATGAGAGATGGAGTCTTTACTAGACTCCATCTACTCGTAAAACTTTTGTATTTCCAACCATCAGTTCAATAGTCATAAAAAATCTTTTCCAAACAGACTCTTGTCTATACTCTAAGTTATGCTTTTTACATATATCTTTTACTATTGGTTGCATATCTTGGTAGAAACTACTTGGCATATTTGGGAAAAGATGGTGTTCTACTTGGTAGTTTAAAAAACCATGTAAAAAGTCAACTAAATCTGTACCTGTATTGTAATTTACACTTCCCATAATTTGACGAAGATAGTATTCACCTTGTGTTTTATGTGGTGTTGAAAATTGGTAAATATCTTCTGCTGAATGGTTTGGAACAATGACTAAAAATGAGTGTAAATTTGCAAAAAGTTCACCAAGCACTAAAAAGCCAAACGCAGTAAGAACTGCATGCAAACCAAAAGGTAAAAAGAGTAGTGGTAAGAAGACAAATTGGAAAAGACCATAAGGTAAAATATATTGTGTCCAAAGTTCACGCCCTTTCTTAGATAAAGGAGAAAATTCATACTTTTGACTTCGTGGGTCATTCATGGTTTTATTCTCTTTATTTGCTAAAATTCTTTGTGTATTTGGTGCATAATATGCTAGTTTCCAAACGGTTGCAAAAATGTAAATTACTGCATATTTAAAAAACATAGGTACTTTAGAATCATGAAGCCATTCAAGATTTTTTTCAACATTATCAGGGTCGTCTAACTCTCCTAAATGGTAATGGTGCATAATATTATGTTCGTATGCCCATGCATCAGGTATTATCCAATCAAGCCAATCAATATATCTACGATTTCCTGCTGCAAATCCTGCTTTTGTATAGCGATGAGGAATATTTTCTACTTTATCATAAGCACCATGGAGTATTGGATGGGTAACATTTGACCAGCGTGCAACATTACCAACACCTATAAAAAAAGCACCTATGATACCAAAAAACCAAAAATCAAATTCGGACATTCCTGAATGAAAAGTATTGAGTATGGTAACAATTGCTATAAGAGCAAATCCAGAATATGTGAATATTTTTCCCCATCTCTCTAATTTTAAAAGATGCTCAAAATCCTTTTGTCCTACTTTAAGTTTCTTTTTAATGTCATCTATATCTTTTTGCAGTTGTGCTTGATCTATATCTTCATAATTTGCGTATTGACTCACATATATTCCTTATATTTATTATTGAATAGAATTATAATGAATTTTTACTTAATAGTTAATGCAACATAAATCTCATTTTAGATAAAATAACAACAATTATAACAACTTGGAGATTTTTATGGACGCTGCCAAATATATTTGGATGAACGGAAAATTTGTTGCATGGGAAGATGCTAAAGTACATGTACTCACACATACAATTCATTATGGAAATGGTGTTATTGAAGGAACAAAAGCATATAAAACAGAAAAAGGTTATGCAATTTTTCGCCTTAATGACCATACAAAACGCTTGAAAGAATCAGCTAAAATGACAATGATTAATATTCCATATAGTGTTGAAGAGTTAAATCTTGCACAAATTGAACTTGTTCGTAAAAATGAATTTACAGGGGACAATGTTTATCTTCGTCCTTTTTCATTTCTAGGCTATGGTGTTATGGGACTTTATCATAAAAATGCACCCGTTGAGACTGCTGTTGCTGCGTGGGAGTGGGGTGCTTACCTTGGTGAAGAGGGAATGCGTAAAGGGATTAAACTTAAAATTGTCTCTATGACAAGACCTGCAAATACTTCAAATATGGGCAAAGCAAAGGCTACGGCAAATTACTTAAACTCTCAAATGGCAAAATATGAAGCAATTGATGCTGGGTATGATGAAGCACTTTTACTTGATGATCAAGGCTATGTTGCAGAGGCAAGTGGTGCTTCATTTTTTATGATAAAAGATAAAGAGATAATTACACCTCCAAGTGATAATGCACTTGCATCAATTACACAAAAAATGGTGATTGAAATGGCTACAGATATGGGTTATAAAGTGACTCGTCGTAGAATTACAAGAGAAGAGGTTTATGTTGCAGATGAGGCATTTTTAACAGGAACTGCTGCTGAGATTACTCCTGTTGCTCTTGTTGATGCAAGAGAGATTGGTTGTGGCTCACGCGGTGAAATTACAGCAATTATTCAAAGCGAATATTTTGATATTGTTTTTGGTAGAAATAAAAAATATGAACACTATTTAACTTATGTTGATGCAGTGTAATTAATAAAAGAAGGAAATATATATGGCTTCAGATATGAACGACTATTTTAATAAAAAGAAGAGTGAGGGAGACGGTTTTAATAAGCAGTCAAACTCTGATGCTGGCAAGGGGAATGACCCCAAAGGACCAGAAGTACCAAATATAGATTTTAATTTTGGTGGAGGTAAAGCTGCCGCTATTTATTTGATTATTGGTATTGTTCTTGTATTATTACTTGCTAAACCTTTTACCATTGTGCAAGAGGGTGAAAGAGGTATTTTAAGTACAAATGGTAGGTATCAAGAGCAGGCATTGCTTCCAGGATTGCATTTTATTATTCCTGTTATTCAAAAAGTTTATAGAGTAGATACAAAAGTTCGTATCATCAATTATGCTTCACATATAGAGGTAAACTCAGGACGAGAGTCTGGGATTGTTTCTAAACCTGCTATTACAGTGCTTGATAAGCGTGGACTTCCTGTCTCTATTGAATTAACAGTGCAATATAGACTGAATGCAAAGTTTGCTGCACAAACTATTTCAAATTGGGGATTTAGCTGGGAAGATAAGATTATAAATCCAGTTGTTCGTGATGTTGTTCGTAATGTTATTGGTCAATATGATGCAGAGTCACTTCCTATGATTCGTGATAAAATTGCAGCAGAGATAGAAGCTGGTTTGAGAAAAAACATTGCTGGTCTTAAAAATACTCCTGTTGTTTTACAGTCAGTGCAACTTCGTGACATTATTTTACCTGCAAAAGTAAAAGATCAAATAGAACGCGTGCAAATTGCAAAACAAGAGGTACAAAAAGCAGAGCAAGATGTGCAACGGGCAAAACAAGAAGCATTGAAAAAAGCAGCACAGGCACAAGGTGTAGCAGATCAAGCAAGAATTGAAGCTAAAGGAAAAGCTGATGCTATTACTATAAATGCAGATGCACAAGCAAAAGCGAACTTACTTATTGCAAAATCATTAACAAATAAACTTCTTGAGCTGAAACAGATGCAAGTTCAGGGTAAATTTAATGATGCACTTCGTGTCAATAAAGATGCTAAAATTTTCTTAACTCCTGGTGGTTCTACTCCAAATATTTGGGTGGATACAAAAGATATAAAACAAAGAACAACGGCAAAATAATGATGCAAGAGATAGTAAATAGAGTTGATTGGGATAAACAAGAGCTTCTTCCTGTAATTGTGCAGGAGAGTGGTTCAAATGAAGTGCTGATGATGGCATATATGGACAAAGAAGCGTTAGAGCTTTCACTTACAACAAAAATTGCACACTACTTTTCAAGAAGTAAACAACGCATTTGGAAAAAGGGTGAGAGTAGTGGACATACACAAGAGATAAAATCTTTTTTTATTGATTGTGATAATGATACACTCCTTATTAAAGTAAAACAAAATGGTGTTGCTTGCCATACTGGACGAAAATCATGTTTCTTTACAGAGCTTGAGAGTGGTGACATCACTACTGAAGTTGAGGTAGATACACAAGAAGCGTATGGGGTAATAGATACACTTTACCATACAATTCAAGAGCGTAAAAATGCAGATCCAAAAACTTCATGGACTGCAAAACTTTTAAGTAAAGGTGAAAATACTATACTTAAAAAAGTCGTAGAAGAGGCAGGGGAATACTGCTTTGCACATAAAGATAATGATGAGAATGAAATGGTTTATGAAGCTGCAGATTTGACTTATCATATGCTTGTAGCCCTCGCTTCAAAAAATATTTCACCAGATAGAATTAAGCAAGAGCTTACTCGAAGATTTGATATGAGTGGTATTGCTGAGAAGAACTCAAGAAAAGACTAGAGAGTTTGATGAAAGAGAAAATAATCGCCTTTGTACATCAGCTTTTAGTTTATGATTACATACTTTTTGGTGTTGCATTTACTCTTTTCCTCCTCTTTATAATTCTTGCTATTTTACTACGAAATAGATTTGGTATTGCTATTTTTTGTGTTTTACTTGGCTTTACTTTTTTGGTTGGAGGTCCAACTATAGGCTATATTGAACTACATAAATACCTTTTTAAAAACTCCACAAAACTTATTTCGCAAAAAAGACTTCATTTTGTAGATGCTATTCTTGTTCGTGGTACACTTCGTAATGAATCAAAATTTAATTTTACAGAGTGTGAGGTTATTGCTACTGTTTATAAATCTACATCGAATAGATTAAAAAACTATATTTATAAAATAAAACCTCTCAAACGCAGTGCTTTTATTTTGCGTGACATACCAAAGGATACAACAAAAAAATTTAAGCTTTTTGTAGAGCCTTTTAAGTACTCTAAGGAGTACAATCTTACTCTAGGAGCTAGTTGTAGATGACTTTATTTAATATATGGGATTATGTAGTGCTAACTGTTATTTTTGTACTTTTCATAGTCGGTGTTATTCGTGCATTTCAAGAAAAGAACAAAAATGTAATGTACTCGATGCTTTTTGCTGTGACACTAGTGAGTGTTTTTATGGCAATTTTTTCTATTTTTATAGTAGATAAATATACGAAACATGTGAAATTATATAATTTAAGAAATAGTAGATTGCTAAGTTTAGAACGCATCTATTATTCTGGTATAGTAAAAAATGTAGGAAATTATCCTATTGGAAAGGTGACTCTTGAGATTAAATTAGTCAATAAAGGGCATGTGATAGGGAGTGTAAAGGGTGGAGATTTTTATAAACCAAGTGGATTTTTAGGTTTTTTTACAAGTGGATTAGGAATAAAGAAGAGTAGGCCACAAACAGTTGTGAAAAAATTTGTGGTTGCTCGTAATTTAAAAGCGGGTCATGCACATCAATTTTATGTATATTTTGAATTTCCACCCTATTTTACTGATGTATCACAGTTTACAAAACTTACGGCACACTAATACTTTAAGCCTACTTTTTTAAGTGCTGCATTTATATGTTTTACTTGTTGGTTCTTATTTCTACACCATTGTGGTGCGAGGAGAGAATCATCATCTATTCCTGCTGTTACTCTTTGTACATTAACATTTTCTGGTTTCATCTGTATCGATTTGACTAAAGTCTCAAGATAAAGTTCTTCGTTAATTGGGGTAAATGCTCCACGCATAAAGTCATTTGCAAGTGCTGTCTTTTTTACTACATAAAGTGGATGATACTTAACAGAATCAATACCCCATGCATACGCCTCTTTTGAGGTTTCAAGCATCATCTCCTGCGTTTCATCAGGAAGACCAAATATGAGATGCCCACAGACATTAAGCCCTGCATCTTTAGATTTGATTATCCACTCTTTTACATTTTGTGCATCATGTCCACGATTTATTTTTTCAAGTGTCTCATCGTAAACAGATTGTATGCCAAACTCTATCCAAATCTCTTTTGTTTTTGCAAGTTTACTTAGGTACTCTAGGGTTTCATCTGTGATGCTATCGGAGCGTGTACCAATGCTTAAACCGACTACATTTTCAAATGAGAGTGCTTTGTCATAGAGTGCCTTAAGCGTCTCAAATGGAGCATAAGTATTTGTAAAAGATTGAAAATAGACTAAAAACTTCTCAGCTTTGTACTCTTGTGCTTGGCGTTTTGAAATAGCATCAAATTGGAGTTCAAGTTGTTTGAGCTGTTTTTCTAAGAATGGATTTTCTGTAGAGTCAAGATTGAGATGAAAACCTTTTAGCTCTTTGACTTCGTCTGTACTTGCAGAAAAAGAGTCATTTTCACAAAATGTACAGCCACCACGAGCAACTGTACCATCAATATTTGGACAAGTAAAACCCGAAATATTGATGCCAACTTTATAAACCTTGACACCAAATTTATTTTTTAAGTAACTTCCAAAAGTATATATTTGTTGCATTAAACTATGTACTTTCCAGTAAAACAAGCCGTACAGTAAATATCTTCAGTTGCATTTACACTTCTAAGAAGTGCTGCTTCATCAAGATATGCAAGAGAATCTGCTTCAATATAGTCACAAATTCCTTGTGTTGTCATATTTGCAGCAATAAGATTTTTTTTACTTGGAGTATCCACACCATAAAAACATGGGTCTGTTGTTGGAGGAGAAGAGACACGCATATGCACCTCACTTGCTCCTGCTTCTTTTAACATTCTAATAATACGACGAGAAGTTGTTCCACGGACAATAGAATCATCTATGACAATCACTCGTTTGCCTTTAATGATGTCTGTCATAGGTGAGAGTTTCATTTTTACTTTTAAATCACGCATCTCTTGAGTTGGCTCAATGAATGTTCTTCCAATGTAGTGATTTCGCATAATTCCCATCTCATAAGGAATGCCACTAGCCTGTGCATAACCTATAGCAGCAGGAACGCCACCATCAGGAACAGGAATAACTAAATCTGCTTCAATAGGCTCAATTTTTGCGAGTTCTTTGCCCATATTTTTTCTTGCTTCATAAACAGATTGTCCAAATACAGAGGAATCTGGACGCGCAAAATAGACATACTCAAAAATACAATGTTTTGGTGTTGGCTCATAAATTTTGATGCTAAGAGGCTCTTTTTTCTCTTCAAAAACAAGCAATTCCCCTGGTTCTACATCACGAATAAATTTTGCACCAACTAAATCAAATGCACATGTTTCACTGGCAACAATATAACCACCATTAGGAAGTCTTCCAAGGCTTAGAGGACGGAAACCAAATCTATCACGCATAGCAAACATTTTTGTTCTACTTAAAAATACAAGTGAAAAAGCACCTTCTATCTTTTGAACAGCGTCTATAATTCTATCGAGTAGATGCTCTTTTTCACTCTTTGCAATAAGGTGAATAAGATTTTCAGTATCCATAAAAGTTTGAAAAATTGCACCTCGTTTTATAAGTCTGTTTCTTACCTCTTCAGCATTTGTAAGATTACCATTGTGAACGATTGCCATTTCACCTAAATCATAACGGGCAAATACTGGTTGTGCATCCAAAATTGAGTCATTCCCTGCTGTTGAGTATCTTGTATGCCCTATTGCACTTTTACCTTGAAGGGTCTTTAAATTCTCTTCATTAAAAACTTTCATCACAAGCCCACGGTCTTTGATGGTATGTACTTTATGTCCATCTGCAGAAGATATTCCAGCAGCTTCTTGTCCTCGGTGTTGCAGAGCATGGAGAGAAAAATAAGCTAATTTTGAAGCCTCTTCGTGACCAAAAATTCCAACAACGGCACACTTTTCATTCATATTTTCGCGCAAATCTTATCCTTAAATAGGGTATTATATTCGCAATTATACTCAAAATTTCTATAATAAATATGAAAGTATTAATATAATTTAATTAAAAATTGGAACTAAATTTGCTAGAATGCATTTATAAGTTAAAATCCAAGTAAGGGGCAGAGAGTTTTGAATATTGTTTTACGAAATAATCTTATTTTAGTTACGACTGACTTTGAAACCCTAAACGCAGTATGGATGAGAGCATTTTTAAATCGTCACTCAAGAAGTATGCTTTTTCTCTCTAAAGCAGTGATTGTTCTTAGAAATGAAGATTTACAAGATGAACGCATAGAATTTCTCTCAAAATTGAGTGAATACCATGCGAAAAAATATGATTTTAATCATAAATTTTTTTTACGCTCCATGTTGAAATTTGAAAATCAGCCAATTCGAGTAGAGCTAGAAAAAGAGTTAGAGCCTGAAAATGTTGCTGTGAAACTCTATGCTTATGATAAAAATACTGTGCTTATTACTTTAAATAGTCCAAATATATGGGTGTTAAACTATTTTCGTTCGCAGTTAGAAATTTATGTTGCACGAGGAACAGATATATCTTTAGTTGTGGATGTAAGTGATTATAAGGCAAAAGGGAGACTTGAGAGGACTTTAAATAAACGCCATATTTTGCATTACCAGATACACTATATTTATGACAACCATTTTATGTCTAAGCTTTACTCTGATTTTGCAAATTATAGTTTTGGTGATTTAACAAGAGAGAGTGAGATAGAGGCCAATAAACATCTCTATACAATTTTAGAGTGTCCTATAGGTGCTTCTGCCGATATTTTGAAAAAAAGTTATAAAAAATTAGCAAAAGTGTACCATCCTGATACAGTCTATCATGATGAACCAAATATGCTGCAGCACTATACACAAAAATTTCAACTCCTCCAAGAAGCTTATAAAACTTTGAGAAGTGTGAGTTAATGTTTTTTTAGCACTCATTCCGTAAACCATCGCCATTTATGGCGGTGATATAAGGAATATTTGCGAAGCAAATAATTAATCATGTGTTTTTTGTTGTTCAAATACAGGAAAATACCAACTGAATACCAGATTTACAAAGGAGTGTAAATGTTAAAAGTTGTAAAAGTTAGACTTTATCCAAATAAGAAACAAAAACAACTTATTCATAAAACATTTGGCTCATGTAGATATGTGTATAATATGCTTCTTGATGCAAAGATAAAAGCTTATGAGTGTGGAGATAATCTCTCTGCTTATGAACTTAAAAAAAGACTTGTACCTATGAAAAATGTAGAGGGTGGAGAATTTTTAAAAGAGGTTGACTCTACAGCACTTCAAAACTCTGTACTCAAAATTGATATTGCCTATAAAAACTTCTTCAGAAGAGTAAAACAAGGTGGAGCAGTAGGATTTCCAAAGTTTAAATCCAAACACAACTCGTACCAAAGCTATCAATCTTCTACAGCTACCATAAAATACTCAAAATTAAAACTTCCAAAAATAGGTGAAGTTAAAACAAAGTTTCATCGTGGAGAGATTATAGGTAAAGTTAAAACTGTAACCGTATCTTGTGAAGCTAATCAATACTATGCAAGTATTAACTATGAAAACGGCTTCAAAGAGTGCCTAGGCTCAAATAATGGCAATTCTATCGGTATTGATGTAGGTGTCGTTGTATTTGCTTATACAAGTGAAAATAAAGTAATTAATCCTACTAAAGAACATGACTTAACAAAAGATATAAAAAAGATGACAAAAACTCAAAAAAGTTTAAGTCGTAAGAAAAAAGGGAGTGCAAACAGAGCAAAAGCAAAAATGAGACTTGCTAAAAAGCACTTAAAGATAAAAAACAAACGAAATGATTTTTTACATAAAATCTCAAATAAACTTAGTGAAAACCAAACTGTAAAAGTTGAAGATTTAAAGATAAAAAATATGTCGAAAAAAGCAAAAGGTTCAATAGAAAATCCCAATATGAGAGCAAGTGCAAAAAGTGGACTTAATCGTTCAATCTTGCAACAATCATGGGGAAAGTTTTTTGAACTACTTGAATATAAATTGAAAAGAAATGGTGGGGAACTCATAAAAGTTAATCCAAAACATACTTCTCAAAAATGTTCAAGATGTGGACACATTTCAAAAGAGAATAGATTAAAACAAGCACAATTCATTTGTACAAAATGTTCATTTTCTACAAACGCAGATTATAATGCAAGTCTGAATATTCTAAACTCTGATGCGGTAGGAACTACCGTTAAAGCCTCTTAATATCTGAACAATAGTTCGGAGTTTCTAGGAAGCTCCGCCATTTATGGCGGGGTAGTTCACCAGATATAGCATTGTATAAAGATAAAGAGTTTGTAATGCTGACTTTACACGACCTGTGATTATTGTTAAAAAATTAACGCA
Organism: Sulfurimonas sp.; assembly: GCA_027060825.1. Classification (GTDB taxonomy): domain Bacteria; phylum Campylobacterota; class Campylobacteria; order Campylobacterales; family Sulfurimonadaceae; genus Sulfurimonas. The sequence continues at coordinate 504 of JALSWC010000142.1, read as the reverse complement.
TGACCTTTTCATAGGCATACCTCTGACAAGCACCATGAAAGACAATGACTATTTTCACAGTTTTGAGTATAACAACAAAAGTAACGGTTTAACCAAAAATTCTGCCATGATTTTACAAGTAAGAACTTTTAGCATCAAGAGGCTTATGAACAAAATAGGCGTAATCAATAAAGATGATTTTGAGATAATTTTAGAAAAATGTAAAGGATTGTTTAGCCCCATTTGAAAAAGTGGGTGTGCCTGTAGGCGAATTATAAGTGTATTATACTCTAATTTTTGTTTTTTGTAAATAGTTTAAATTTTCGTGGATTTTATATCTCTTATCCGACAACTAAGTAATTTTTGTTCTTATTTATATTTTAATAGAAGTCTATTGCATATTGCCAAAATTTGACTATAATTGCAAAAAAATTTAAGGATAGAAAAAAATGGCACAAGTACCAGAAAATATTGGATGTGAAAATCCAGAATGTATAGCAAAAGATGAGTGTAAAAGACAAGTGA
>JALSWC010000141.1 GCA_027060825.1 Sulfurimonas sp. | reverse complement strand
ACGCATCCGAGGAAGAGACTCAAACAGAGGCTACTCCAGAAGATGAATTTGAACTTTTAAACAAAGAATTAACAGAGTTAAAAGATAAATATGCGCGTGTTCATGCTGATTTTGATAATATCAAAAAAAGATTAGAGCGTGAAAAATACACAGCAGTTGAATATGCAAATGAAAAATTTGCAAAAGATATGATTCCTGTAGTGGATTCACTTGAAATGGCACTTCAATCTGCAGATTCTGATGCAAATCCAGAAGAACTTATTGAAAAACTTAAAGAGGGTATTGAACTTACTTTAAAACAATTTACAACGGCACTTGAAAAACATGGAGTAACAATGGTATCTCATGAAGAACCATTTGATCCAAATATTCATAATGCGGTACAAAGCGTAGATCATGATGAAATAGAGAGTGGTGAAATTGTCCAAACTTTCCAAAGAGGTTATAAATATAAAAATAGACCTTTGCGTGAAGCGATGGTAGTTGTTGCAAATTAATTTGTAACAATGCAACATAAGTTGCAAAACTAATTTTTAAAACAGCGTATAATTTCACTGTTTTAAAAAATAAATAAATATAAATAAAAAACTTAAATTAAGGAAATATAGATGAGCAAAGTAATAGGAATAGATTTAGGAACAACAAATTCATGTGTTGCAGTTTATGAAGGTGGTGAGGCGAAAATCATCCCAAATGCAGAAGGGAAAAATACAACTCCATCAGTAGTTGCATTTACAGATAAAGGTGAAGTTTTAGTAGGTGACCCTGCAAAAAGACAAGCTATTACAAACCCTGCAAAAACAATTTCATCAGTGAAAAGAATTATGGGTCTTATGATGAATGAAGAGAATGCAAAACTTGCACAAGACAAAGTAACATACAAAATTGTTGATAAAGATGGTTCTGCTGCTGTTGATGTTGCAGGAAAAGTATATACTCCTCAAGAGATTTCAGCAAAAATTCTTACAAAACTAAAAGAAGATGCTGAGAGTTATTTAGGTTCTAAAGTTACTGATGCTGTTATTACAGTTCCAGCATACTTTAATGATGCACAAAGAAAAGCAACAAAAGATGCTGGTACTATTGCTGGTCTTAATGTTCTTCGTATTATCAATGAGCCAACTGCATCTGCATTAGCTTATGGACTTGAGAGTAAAACTGAAGAGAATGTACTTGTATATGACCTTGGTGGGGGAACATTTGATGTTACAACACTTGAAATTTCTGATGGTACATTTGAAGTTCTTTCAACTGATGGAAATGCATTCTTAGGTGGAGATGATTTTGATAATAAAATCGTTGACTGGTTAGCTGAAGAGTTTAAAGGAAGTCATGGAATTGATCTTAAAAATGACAAAATGGCACTCCAAAGACTAAAAGATGCTGCTGAAAATGCTAAAAAAGAGCTTTCAAGTGCAACTGAGACTGAAATTAACTTACCGTTCATTACTATGACAGAAGCTGGGCCACAACATTTAGTTGTAAAACTTACTCGTGCTAAATTTGAGGGTATGATTGA
>JALSWC010000140.1 GCA_027060825.1 Sulfurimonas sp. | reverse complement strand
TTGTTATAAATGATGTAAGTTGTGGGGTTATTCCTGAGAATAAATTAGCAAGAGAGTTTGTAGATATTAATGGTCGTTTGGCTCAGCTTGTTGCTAGTGAATGTGATGCAGTTTACAATGTTGTGGCTGGGATAGCGACAAAGATAAAATGAAAAAAGTATTTGATGGATTCGCTTTAGCTCTCTCAATGTTGAGTGTTTTACCATTTTTTAAAGTGCATAATTTTTATAAAGGCATTAATGGTTACGCTGTTACCTTCTATCCTTTTGTTGGCTTTTTATTAGGAACCCTACTTTTTATTACTTATGAATTACTGTTGCCATATTTCCCTCATTTTCATCTTGGTGTTACTATTTTTGCTTTGTGGGTACTGCTAACGGGTGCTTTGCATCTGGATGGTTTGAGTGATACAGTAGATGGGCTTTTTGTGCCAAAAGAGCGTTCTTTAGAGGTGATGAAAGACCCCCATAATGGTGGTATGGGAATGACTTTTGGTGCTGTATTTCTCATACTTAAAGCCTCTTCACTTATTGCTTTGGATGCTTTTTACCTTTTGCCTGTTGTTTTGTTACTCTCTCGTCTTGTGGTGATTTTTTCAATTTTTAACTATCCATACGCTTCACCAAATGGAATGGCCACTCTAGCAAAAGAGGAGTTTACTAAAACAGAGTTATTGACGGCATTTGCTTACTCTTTAGTTGTAGTTTATCTTTTTAATGCATGGATACTCTTACTCGTTGCATTTGTGATTCTTTTTATTATAAAATCCTTTTTTATAAAGCGTTATGGTGGTTTTACAGGCGATATTTATGGCTTTAGCATAGAAGTAGTAGAACTTGTACTCTTAAATTGTATTATCGTAGGCTTAGTATGAAAATAACTCTTATTCGCCATACTGAAGTAGAAGAAAAATACCATAAAAAATACAATGGTCACATAGATATAGGACTTTCAAAGAGAGGTCAAATCCAGTCACAGCAACTTGGAAGCTATTTTGCCGATAAAGAGTTTGACCTTGTTTACTGTTCTGACTTAAAACGGGCAAAAGATACTCTCTGTGCGTTTAGACAAGCAAAAGATGCTATTTACAGCGAAAAATTACGAGAAAAATCGTGGGGAAGACATGAAGGACTCAGTTTTGATGCAATAATTGCACAAAATGAGATAAAGTACGAAAACTTTGAGCAGTGGATAAATGCACTCGATGGAGAGCCTTATGAAGAGTACATAGAGCGAATAAAAATATTCTTTTTTGAGTTTTTACCCACGCAAAAGGGTGAAAATATTCTCATCGTGACGCATGCAGGTGTTATTCGTGTTTTGATGGGACTTGTTCAGAAACTTTCTCTTGAAGATGCCTTTTGTATTGATGTGCCATACTCTGCTTTTGTAGTTTTTGATACAAATTTAGGAACTTTTAGCACTATTAAATATTAGTTTAGATAAAATGCCACTCTTCAAACAATGGACAGCTGGCCGAGTGGCCGAAGGCGCTCGCCTGGAACGCGGGTATAGGGCAACCTATCTAGGGTTCGAATCCCTAGCTGTCCACCA
>JALSWC010000139.1 GCA_027060825.1 Sulfurimonas sp. | reverse complement strand
TTAAAAGCAACTGTTGCTTAAGCAATTCTAAATCTTTTGAGATTTGTTTATAAGACTTAGCAAGTTTTTTAACTTGCTTTACAAATTCAGGAGTCGGTACTATTTTTAACATCAGCAATTAAATCATCTAAACTTATTTCATCTAATTCTTGTGAATCTTGAAGTTTTGCTTGCTTTATAGATTTTTCTAAACTATTTAATAAAATCATTTTATTATAGTTTTCTTTTATAAAGTCAAAAAACATCTCTTTATTACTACTAAAGCCTTCTAAAAAAATTGTTTCAATTTCAGGATTCTGAATTTTAAGTGTTAACATAATTATTCCTTTATCTCATTTTACCATAAAGCAGTTAATCTTTGTTGGCATCACTCTACAACTTAGTTTTCTCATTTTTAAAATCTAAAACACTATTTAAAAAAGAGATTAGGACACTTTTATGTTGTTCATTGCCAAATATCTTTTTAAAGGAAAGGTCGTTTTTAGGGTCTGCGAATCTCATGTTATTATTTTTTACATAAGGTATGTGATTTGTAGTATATTTTTTTCATTAACTTACTTTCTTCTCAAAATATGGAAATTCAGATATTTCAACCATAGAATGTTTCACTTTAGCTTCATTTATTAAACTTTCCAGTTTTTCGGCATTTACATCATCTATCCATTCTGTTGAACATTGTTCACAAACGATTGCTGGAACATGTCTTACAACAACCACACCAAAATCTAAATCAACTGTAAAAGTTGTTGTAGCTTCAACTTTATATCCTTGGCAAATAGGACATCTATCTTTAATGTTTTTCATCTTCTTTCCTTGTAATTAAATCGTTTTTAAAATGTTTCTCATTGGGTATATATGCTGTAATTATATAACACTTTAAACTACTCTCATCATAGGAAACCACTACATGTAATGGTTTGTGAATGTCAATATAAGCAACCAGAATGCTAGGAAATGGATAATCATCTGTATAGTCCTCGATGATTATACCATTGAGTATAGCTGTTTTAACTTCTAGTCTTGTTATATCTCGTTCAAACATTCTTTGCAAAGCATGCTTTTGCCAAGATATATTTGTATGAGCTACTGCATCTTTGATTTTACTTAAAATCATCTACTCAAATAACTCATAGTTTTTGTTCATTGCCAAATATCTTTTTAAAAGCTAGGTCGTTTTTAGGGTCTGCGAATTTCATCTTATTTTTTACATTGAGTAGCTGTTAAGTTAGCTTTGTTTTTCTCTAAAGTTTTTGTAGAGATACCTTTTACTTTTACTAATTCATTTACAGTTTTAAAACACTTATGTTCTTTTCTATAAGTAACAATGGTTTGAGCTTTTTTCGCTCCTATACCTTTGAGTGTTGTTAACTCTTTTGCAGTTGCATGGTTTATATCTACACTTGCAAGTAAAAAGCTAAGTCCTAGTAATAGTAGTGCTATGATTTTCATGATTTGTTTCCTTTTTGAATTTAGAGTATTTTAGCATAAAATGTATTTTGCTTAGATTAGTAGTAGTACTTACACTGTGCAATGATAATCAAATCATCAACTATTTTAT
>JALSWC010000138.1 GCA_027060825.1 Sulfurimonas sp. | reverse complement strand
TACCAATATATACATGCTCAAATTTTTCAATTTCAAAAGCACGCTTTGCATAAGTCAAAATATCATTAATATTAGCAAATAATTCTTTGTAAAGTTTTAGAAAAAATTGCTTGTAATTACTGTTACTCTCTTTTAAATTCACTTTTGAAAAGAAGTTTAAGAACGCATCATAATCAATTCTTTCTCCATAAAGTTCACAAAATCTTTCATGCATATCCAGAAGAGAAAATTTAATAGATTTTGTGTAAACAAACTCTTGTTCTTTATAGATAGTGATAAATGCATCATTTTCTTGGATATAAATAAAACAGTGTACACCATTACTTTCAATAATATCTCTTGTGTAAATTGATTTTATAAGAAGTGGAACTGGTGTGATAATATCTATATATTTTATTTTTTCAATAGTATGTAAAAATGTATCTGTAATAGTAAGAGGATCAACAATAAATACCTGGAAATGTCTATTGCTTTCATCAACGATATTAAATATCTCTATGTATTGAATTTTATATTCAATCGCCTGATCAAGTGCAAGCTCATCATATGCTTTACTGTTAATAGCATCAAAGAGGTCTTCATCAGGAATATTCTTACTGATTTCTATCTGAGCATTGATAAAATCTTTCGTATTTAAGCAAGAAAGGACAAATTGCTCTTTTGAATATTCAGGAGATGAAGTTTTACTTATAAAGCTTGATATTCCACTAAAGTATGTCTCTTTATATGGATTGAGAGATAGTACACTTGTAAATGACTGTTGTTTTGATGTACTCATTAACCGTAATCCTATTTAAAATGAACCATTATCATGGAACAAAATTCATTATTTTTATAAAACTCAACTCTAAAAATTTTACTGTGTTTGTCAACAGAATATCTTTTATTTAAGTTCTTGTAAGATATCTCAATCCCACTTTCGTTTTTAACACCTTGTTTATAATAGCCAATAATATTTACACGACTCTTATTAGTTTTTCTAATTTTAAAATCGTCATTTACAAAAATTTCTGAAGCTTTTGGAACTAAAACTTTTTTCCCATCAATATCAAAGGCATACTTTTTTTGACAATCAGTAGCCGCGACAAAATATTGCGGTTTTAGTTTTAAAACTAAATGGTTTGCAATATAGATGAAATAGATTCCTCTGACTTTTTTCACACTGCCTAAGGGATTAGAAAACTTAAAACTATTATATTTTGATTGTATCGGAATATAGCTTAAAGATTTTTTTATATCGTTCAAATTTAACAAAATATTATGATTTATTTCTAAAGTTCCATAATCTTTGATTATTTTGTTAATAGAACTTTTATTAAGTTTAAAGTCTCTTGAATATTTAATTCCCATAATTTTCATATAGGATTCAATAGCAACAAGTTGGTAGAAAACTTTTTGAGAAAGATTAGGAAGTCTTTTACTCGTTTCTATTGCAAAAGCTGGTTTATAATGTTTAATTGCAAAGTATGTTAAAGATTCTTGCATATCTTTATAGTGGTCTTTTTTTGTATGTGTATTTTTAACATTAAAACTATGATGTTTTTTTAGAAGTTTTTTATTGATGTCATTT
>JALSWC010000137.1 GCA_027060825.1 Sulfurimonas sp. | reverse complement strand
AATAGTGCAGAACGCATTGAGATGATAAATCTGATTACTACAAATGAGACCTATTTTTTTAGAGAGATTGACCATTTTGAATTTTTACAAAAGGAGATAATTCCAAAACATCCTTTTAAAAAGAAATTTCGTTTTTGGTCAGCTGCTGCAAGTGTTGGTGCTGAAGCCTACTCGGTAGCGATGCTTCTTGACAAAACAATGGCTCGTAGTGATTGGGAAATAGTTGGAACGGACATCAATACAGATGTTATTAAAAAATCTCGTATAGGATTATACCCTGAAAAATGGGCAGATAAAATTCCTATTGAGTTAAAAAAAGAGTACTGCTTAAAAGGTCGTGGACGGCATGAAGGACAATTTCTTATGGATAGAGGACTTGTTGAGAACATGGACTTTAGAGTGGGAAACCTTATGAAGTACAATGGTGAAGTGGGAAAATTTGATGTAATATTTTTAAGAAATGTTCTTATCTATTTTGATGATGAAACAAAACAACTCGTAGTTGATAATGTACTAAAAAATCTTCATGTAGGTGGATATTTTGTGATTTCACTCACTGAAAATTTGAATATGTTGCATCTTCCACAGTTAAAAACTGTTGCAACTTCTATTTATAAAAAGATAAAGTGAAAAAAATGGATAAAAAATTAAAAATTGCTGTTATTTCAAGTAAAGGTGGTGTTGGAAAAAGCACTATTTCTATGCAACTTATAGTGCCTTATTTGTTTGAAAGACTTGAACATGAAAGAGATAGAGTAGTTTCTCATTATGAATTTGATGATGAAAATAACGATAGTTTTAGTTTTGGAGCGAGTTGTTTAAGTAAAAGAGAGCAGGTGAGTGTCTCTTCACCACTTTTGAGAGAAGTTGTTACAGATATTTTATCAAAAGATGAAACAATATGCTTAGATATTGGTGCAAATAAAACGACTATGACTCTCATTGAAGCATTAAACGACAGTGGTATGATTTATTTTTTAGATTTAGTTGTTATTCCTATGTTAGATGGTGAACAAGATGGTATAAATGCTAGTTTTATCTATAGCGTTTTAAAAGGGTATAGGTCAGATTTAAAATTTCTCTTTGTACTTAACCGTGCTAAAGATGAAGAGCATGCTCAGTACCAATTTGAAAACTTTTTTGGGGATGTCCGTGGAATTTTTAAAAATATAAACGCAGTGAAAGACAATATTTTTCCTGAAGATGCTCAAAATTATCTCTTAATGCTTGATGATGACATTATTAAATACAGTAGAAGATTTGGTTTAACTGCTTATGAAATGGCTAGACAAGATAGAGATTTTGCAAATGAATTAAAAAATTTACGAAGTGGTATTTCTCAAGAAGAGGCTATAAAATTACTTAGTTTCAAAAATTATATAGCTAAAAGTGCGAAGAAATATAATGATAGTGTCCTTCAAAAGGCATTTAAGAAAATAGATTTAATTTTACAAGGAGAGCATAATGAGTAAAGAATATGGTGCATATTTACAGTTTTTAGCTGCAGAATATAATGTTTTATATATAGGAAAAGCATCTGAAGATGTGTATGATGAAACATCTGAGTATTTT
>JALSWC010000136.1 GCA_027060825.1 Sulfurimonas sp. | reverse complement strand
CACTCATTAAAAAGTTTTTCATTCTTCCTGATTTAAAAAAGCTGAAATTTCCAATCTTGCTTATCAATAGTGACAAACTCTCTGCTGAGTATTCAAAAGGAATAAATAAAGATAAAATCGTTGTTGTACATCTTGATAACGAAAAAATTGTTAGTATCCAAAATGTAACTAATACAAAAGCACTAGAAGCTCTCTTTAAATAAGTTCAAGCAAAACAGTATCTCGCTTTGTAGTCTCTACACGCCTACAAGCAGATTCAAATGCAGCACCCTCTCCTATAAGGATGCACTTGTGTTTTGCTCGTGTTATTGCAGTGTATATTAACTTAGTATTGTGCATAATAAAGTGCGTAAAACTCATGGGGATGACTACGATGTCATACTCCATTCCTTGCACTTTATGTACGGTGAGTGCGTATGAGAGCATCAGATGTGAGAGGAGTTCATTATACTCATACTGTACCACTACATCCTCATTTGGATAAAAAACAAAGGCTTGCTCCTCTTCACTATCTATCTTAAAAAGAAGTCCACTCATTCCATTGAAAATTCTTCGTTCTCTTGCATCTTCCCCATTTTTAAAATCCTCAGCACTCCATGAACTCATATTTTCATTTTTTGTATGGACTACTTTATCCATCAAACGGAACTCCTGCTCCCCTTTTTTGATGCACTTTTTAGGGTTTGGATTAAAATACTCTTGCAAAACTTTGTTTAAGTTTGTCGTACCTAAAGAGCCACCTTTCATAGGAGTAATTACTTGAAAATAGTTTAGGTACTCTTTTATCTGCTTATTATTCAGTCGGTATCTCGCTTTTTCTATGGACTCCACAACACGGTGCAACATCTCTGCTATGATATTTTGAGAATTTTGTTCTCGCACCTCTTTTAATGCCTCTTGAGAGAGTTGCTGTTTTAAGGCATAGTAGTTGGCAATGCTCAAATCTATAAACTCAAAGTCATCATATTTAGCTCTATATTCAGGCACTTCTCCTTGACGGATTTGGTTGGCTATGAGTGCAATGGCTTGCTCTTCGCTCTGCCTATAAATTTTTGTAAGTTTTACAATAGGAGCAAGGTTGAGTGTAAGAACATCACTCAACACATTTCCAGCCCCAATAGGAGGTAATTGTGCATCATCTCCTACAATTATAACAATAGCCTTTTTAGAGATTTTTTGCATCAATCGTGCAAACAAAGAAGAGTTTATCATAGAGGCTTCATCAATTAAGACAACCGAATAGGGAAACATATCACTCCCCTCATGTTTAACCAAAAGTGACTGAATAGTCGCAGACTCAAAGCCTGTTGTATCGCTAATTCTTTGAGAGGCTATGCCACTTAATGCACATGTCATTATCTCTTTTGCATCATATCTTGTATTAAGAATTTCTAGTATGGTTTTACTTGTTGTACTCTTTCCTGTTCCTGCATACCCCACCAAAAAGAGGAGGCTTACACCGTTGTTTATCATCTGGACTGCCTCTTTTTGCTCGGCTCCAAGTTTGAGAGAACTCTCCTCTAAAAAGGCATCAAGATTTTTCACAAAACCACCACTGTCAAGTTTTGCTCGTGTGCG
>JALSWC010000135.1 GCA_027060825.1 Sulfurimonas sp. | reverse complement strand
ATAAACAGAGAACTCTCAAGTGAAAACTCAAAACGGGCACTAAACATAATTGCACGAAGAACTCTTAGTGGGTCTTCATCAAATTTTTTCAAATCAACTGCTTTAAGCTCTTTTTTGTTTAAATCTTCTCTACCACCAAAGGGATCAAGTAGTTTTTTAGCTTTTATATCATATCCCATGGCGTTTATGGTAAAGTCTCTTCTGCTACTTGCTTGGGTGAAGTTTAAGGAAGTATCTACTTCTATTTGAAATCCCTGATGTCCCGATGCAATCTTGCTATCAGTTCTAGGAAGTGAAAAATCTAGCTCTAAATCTCTATATTTTAATTTACAAATACCAAAAGATTTTCCAACACTATTGACGCTACCAAACTCTTGTAAAATCTTTTCTACATATTCAAAAGAGTCAATATTGTAAAGTTCTATATCAATATCATGAGAGACTCGTCTTAAAAGGGAATCTCGAATATATCCACCGACAATAATTGGTTTAATATTATGCTGAATCAGTTTTAAAAAAATTAGATGCAAAGATTTTGGGTAGTTTATACGCATTTTTATATATTTACTCGCTTTTTATTTCTCTTTTAAAAAGTATAGCACTTATTTTACAAGGATATAATGATAATTAGGGTATAATCGCGAAAATTTTCCAAATAAAGGAAACCACTTAATGCAAAAAATTAGAAATATTGCCGTTATCGCACATGTTGACCACGGTAAAACAACTTTGGTTGATGGATTACTAGAGCAATCTGGTACTTTTGGTTCACATGAACAACATGATGAAAGAGCAATGGACAGCAATGCACTTGAAAAAGAGCGTGGTATTACGATTCTTTCTAAAAATACGGCTATCCGTTATAAAGATTATAAAATTAACATTATTGACACTCCGGGCCATGCCGATTTCGGTGGTGAAGTTGAACGAGTTCTTAAAATGGTTGATGGTGTTTTAGTCCTTGTTGATGCGTATGAAGGTGTTATGCCACAAACAAAATTTGTTGTTAAAAAGATGCTTGCACTTGGTAAAAAACCAATTGTTGTTATCAATAAAATTGATAAACCTTCTGCTGAGCCTGATCGTGTTGTAGATGAGATGTTTGACCTTTTTGCAGATATGGGTGCAACAGATGAGCAACAAGATTTTCCTATTATTTATGCTGCTGCGCGTGATGGTATTGCAAAACTCGATATGGATGAAGAGGGTGGAGATTTTCAATGTATTTTTGAAACTATCTTAGAACATGTTCCAGAACCTGAAGGCTCACCAGAGAATGATTTTCAATCACAAGTATTTACACTAGATTATGACAACTATGTTGGTAAAATCGGAATTAGCCGTATTTTTAATGGTCGTGTAAATAAAGGTGATAATGTTATGCTTGCAAAAGCTGATGGTACAATGGTAAAAGGAAAAATCTCTAAACTTATTGGTTTTATGGGGCTTAATCGTACAGAAATAGACCAAGCAGAAGCGGGTGATATTGTTGCGTTTGCAGGAATGGAGACTGTTGATGTTGGAGATACTGTATGTGATCCAGTTAATCCCGTAGCCCTTGATCCTATGCATGTTGAAGAGCCAACGCTTACAGTTGTATTTGCTGTAAATGATTCTCCCCTTGCTGGTAAAGAGGGAAAACATGTAACTTCAAACAAACTCAAAGATAGACTTGAATCAGAAATGACAACAAATGTTGCTATGAAACTTGAAATTGTTGGTGAGGGTAAATTTAAAGTAAGTGGTCGTGGCGAACTTCAAATTACAATTCTTGCTGAAAATATGCGTCGTGAAGGATATGAATTTAGTATTTCTCGTCCAGAAGTTATTACTAAAGAGATTGATGGTGTTAAATGTGAACCATTTGAACATTTGGTAATTGATGTTCCTGAAGATCTTGGTGGTAGTGTAATTGAGCGTCTTGGTAAAAGAAAAGCTGAGATGAAATCTATGATGCCTATGGGTCAAGGTTTCCAAAGAATTGAGTTTGAAATTCCTGCTCGTGCATTAATCGGTTTCCGTGGACAGTTCTTAACAGATACAAAAGGTGAGGGTATTATGAATCACTCTTTCTTAGAGTTCCGTCCATTTAGCGGTGCTGTTGAATCAAGAAGTTACGGTGCACTTGTATCTATGACTCCTGGAACTACACTTGGATTCTCTCTTTTTGGTATTCAAGACCGTGGTACACTTTTCATCGGTGTACAGACTGAAGTATATGAGGGTATGATTGTTGGTGAACATTCTCGTCAAAATGACTTGGTTGTAAATCCTATTAAAGGAAAACCACAATCGAATGTCCGTTCAAGTGGAGCTGATGAATCTATTAAACTTATTCCACCTCGTGATATGTCACTAGAGCGTGCTTTAGAGTGGATTGAAGATGATGAACTTCTTGAAGTAACTCCAAAATCTATTCGTATTCGTAAAAAATTCTTAACTGAGAGTGAGAGAAAACGACACTCACGCAAATAGTCGAAAATATTCGACTATTCTCTTTTCGAGCCAATATTTTGGCTTGAAAACATTTCCCTCAATAAACCCCACATGTCCACCCTTTTCACTCACTTCTAAAGTAATAAATTTTGATATTTCTTCTTTTTGAGGTAAAACTTTTGGTGTCATAAAAGGATCATCTTTTGCATGAACTATAAGTGTAGGCGTTTGAATATCTTTTAAAAATTGCTTTGCACTGTTTTTAGCATAATAATCATCTGCTGAAGAAAATCCATGCATAGGAGCCGTATAGAGTTCATCAAATTCAAGAATACTTTTTATATTTTTAACATCTTCTTCTTTTAGATGAATAAGTTTTTCAAAATTAAATTTTTTAAATTTTTTTAGTAGTGATATTTTTAATTCATCTAAAAGTCTTTTTTGATAAATTTTTGCCCCTCCACTATCTATGGTTTTTGCCGCTATTTCAAGCTGTAATGGAGCGCTTACAGCAATGGCTGCTGTTATAAAGCTATTCTGTTTTTCTTCTCCTAAAAGTTTAAGAAGCATATTTGCTCCAAGAGAGTACCCAACACAATAGATTTTGGTATCTCTGTATTTTTTATGGATATACTCCAAATATTCAAGATTATCTTTTGTATCACCACTATGATAAGAGCGTGCAAGAAGATTCTCTTTTAATGCACATCCACGAAAATGTACAACTGCGCAAGCAAATCCATCGTTACTAAGCTCTTGTACTGCACCTTGAATATAGGGTGATTTGTAGGAGCCTGCAAGCCCATGAAATAAAATAGCAATCTTTTTACACTTATTGCTTTTAGGTCTATTTTGCCAATAAATCTCAATAAAATCGCCATCACTAAGGGTAAACTCTTCAATCTCCCAATCTTTTAAAAAGGGTTTTCTAAAAAGCGTTGCATAAGATGTTTGAATATGTCTATTTGAAAGTAAATTTTTTGTTCTAAATTTCATAAGATATTGTACCTAATAATTAGTTTTTAATTGATATAGTGCTAAAATAATTCACTTATAATTAGGATGAAATTTTCAATGAATAGAAAGCAAATATATAATCCAGATTCAACGGAAGATGTAAACAATAGAAAAGTTTTTGGTGGTAATCCAACAGGTATTTTTGAACTTAACAATATTAAATATCAATGGGCATATAACCTTTGGGAGATGATGCTTAACAATACATGGTTTCCTAAAGAGGTCGATATGACTCGTGATGTCAATGACTATAAACAGCTTACAGATGCTGAAAAAATAGCTTACGACAAGACGCTTTCACAGCTTATTTTTATGGACTCATTGCAAACAAATAATTTGATTGACAATGTAAATCCTTATGTAACTGCTCCAGAGATTAATCTTGTTTTAGTGCGTCAATCTTTTGAAGAGGCATTACATTCGCAAAGTTATGCTGTTATGGTTGATAGTATTTCAACAAATTCTGATGAAATTTATGATCTTTGGCGTAGAGACATGATGCTAAAACATAAAAATGATGCCATTGCTGCAGTTTATCAAGAGCTTGCAGAGCATCCAACAGATGAAAACTTTTTAAAAGCTTGCTTTGCAAATCAAATTTTAGAAGGTATCTATTTTTATAGTGGATTTACCTATCTTTATACACTTGCTCGTTCTGGAAAAATGCTTGGTTCTGCACAGATGATTCGTTTTATTCAACGAGACGAAGTAACACATCTTGTACTTTTTCAAAATCTTATAAATACACTCCGAAAAGAGCGAGCTGATCTCTTTACAGATGAGTTAAAAGCAGATGTCTATGATATGTTTAGAAAAGCTGTAAAACTTGAATCTGAGTGGGGAAAATATATTACGCAAGGACAAATTCTTGGGCTTACGAATGATATTGTAGAACAATATATTCAGTACCTTGCAGACGATAGATTGACATCAGTTGGTTTTGATAAAATTTACAATGTTTCAAACCCTATTAAGTGGGTCGATGATTTTGCAAAATTTAATGATCAAAAAACAAATTTCTTTGAAGGAAATGTAGTAAACTACTCAAAAGGTAGTCTCTCTTTTGATGATGACTTCTAAAAGAGTTGAGCATACGCTCAGCTCTCTCTCATTTGAGACTACATTTGATTATAAGGCTAACTTACAAACGCTTCTTTCTCTTATTCAAAATAGAGATGATAATTCTATTATAGTTGCTCATGAAGTAGCACTTACAGGCTTTGATTATGAAAATTTTGATGCAGTTACTGCGTTTGCTTCATCTGCTATTGAATCTATAAAACAAGCCAGCATAAATAAAACAGTGATACTGACAATTATAGAAAAACGCGATGGTGGCGTTTATAATTTTGCAAAAGTATTTCATAATGGTGAAATGATTTATGAGAGGGCGAAGGCAAAACTTTTTAAATTTGGTGGTGAAGAGAAATATTTTGTAGAGGGAAATGAAAACGATATTGATTTTGTAGTCATTGATGGTATAAAAATTGCAATTTTAATCTGTTTTGAATTGCGTTTCAAAGAGTTGTGGTGTAAATGTGAAGGGGCAGACATTATAGCTATTCCTGCATGGTGGGGAAAAATACGGACAAAACATTTTGAAATTTTAACACAATCTTTAGCCCTGATAAATCAATGTTATGTTATTGCAAGTGATGCTAAAAATGAAGAGTGTACAAAAATAAGTAGTATAGTTTCTCCACAAGGTGAAGTAGTTTATAATGGGAATAAACCTTGCTTAGAAATTAAATATAATAAAAAAGATATAGCTTTAATGCGAAGATATATGGATGTGGGGATTGAATAATTTGGATAGAATAACAGCAACAAAAACTGCACGGATGGCAGATGAGATAGAGAAGATATTTTTACTCTCACCAGAGGTGAAAGAGGCAATAGCAAACACAAATAGGGAGGCTTTTGTTCCAACTGGATTTCGTCATAATGCTTATAAACTTGATGCTTTACCTATAGGAGGAGCGCAGTTTATAAGTTCACCTTTAACTGTTGCAAAAATGACTGACTATCTTATTCCACAAGGGGCAGATAGAGTTTTAGAAGTTGGTTGTGGAAGCGGGTATCAAGCAGCGGTGCTTTCACATCTTTTTCGTGGTGTTTTTACTATTGAGAGGATTGAACCACTTTTATTAGAGGCAAAAAAACGCTTTCGAGATTTGGGACTTAATAACATTCATGCACGAACAGATGATGGGCAAAATGGTTGGATTTCTTATGCACCTTATGATAGAATTCTTTTTTCTGCGACTGCAAAAGAGATACCAGAAAAACTTTTTGAACAGTTAAGTGATGGAGGAATACTAGTGGCTCCTTTACAAAAAGCAGAGAAGCAGGTCATTATGCGTTTTATAAAAAATGGGTCACGCATAGTTTCAGAGGAACTTGAAGATTGTGATTTTGTGCCTATTTTAGATGGGGTGCAGAAGTAAGCAATAAGTTAAATTGTAGTAAAATATGTCAAATTAATTTGGGATGGTTATATGCAAGAGATGTATGGAATAAAATATTTTCTACCTGAAGTAGTATTGCTACAAGATACTGGTATTGGTGTTGCTGAAACGGCAGCTCGCACATGCTATGACAGCTTTTCAAATAGTGAAAACAATATTGTTAAAGAGATAGAAAATAGACTTCCTGATTCACAAATGTGCCAAACACTAAATGAAATAGAAGAATCAAACCTTCTTGATGATTTGGCTTGGACATATTTTCATCACTCCATTTTAGAACATGCAAATTTGAGTTATCTTATTCGTGGAACAAGCCGTGGAGTTCTGCAAGAGCATGCTCGTCATAGAATCCAAGCCATAAGTGTTCGTAGTACCCGTTATACCATGAGTTCTCTCATTAATGCTTTTGTTGCTTCTAAAGTTGGAAATGACAGAGAGTTTTTTATAAAAAAAGTGCTTGAATTTAATATGTTTGTAACAGCTGATGCAGCTTATAATAGAGTTGAAATTAATGGAATGTATGAGAAACTTAATTTTCAATTTCATATTGTAGAAGATTTTTATTCTCTAGCAGTTGCAAAAAGTTCTCTTAGCCTTTTAGAAGAGTTTCAAGGAGATGCTGATGCTCTTTATAAAGCCTTACAAAATGGAAAAAAGAAGCGAAATGTTGGAGACGCTTTTAAACATATTATTACCGATAATGTAAAAGTAGATATGGTTGTGACATTTAATTTAAGAAGTTTAAAAAATTACTTTACACTCAGAGATAGTGGTGCTGCATATTTCCAAATACGCTGGCTTGCACAAGAGATGATGAGAGTAACGCCTCAAAAGTATCTTGATTTGATAGTGAAGAAAAAATAGGAATGAATATGTATAAAATTTTAATAGTAATTGCAATTGCTTTTTTCGTGAGTGGATGTACTAAGTTTAAAATAACAGGAACTATGTGTAATAATATTCACCAAAAAGCTGGTGAACCTGTGCCACAAAAGTGTCAAGCTTATAATGAAAAGAAAGCAGATAAGGCATTTTTTAAGACAAGAAATAAACAGATAGAGTCTGCTGAAGATGTTATAGAATTTAGTGAGCAAACTGATGATAAGTAAAAAAATAGAGACAGCAAAGACTCTTTTAGATGCTTTACCATATATAAAACAGTATCAAAATGAGATTTTTGTTATAAAGTATGGTGGTTCGGCGCAGATTAATCCTGAATTGAAAGAGAAGTTTGCTCAAGATATTATTTTACTCTATCTTGTGGGTATTAAACCTGTTGTCGTCCATGGTGGTGGCAATCGCATTAGTGCTATGCTTGATAAGCTAAATCTTGGTACGGAATTTGTTGATGGAATGCGTGTAACAACTGAGCAGGTTATGGAAGTGGTTGAGATGGTTTTGAGTGGAAGCATCAATAAAGAGATAACAACACTCCTTAATCTTCATGGTGGTAAAGCACTTGGTATCAGTGGAAAAGATGCAAACTTCATTGTAGCTCAGCCAAAAGAAAATGGAAAATATGGACTTGTTGGTGAGATAGTAAATATTGACAATAAAGTGATAGAAAATCTTATTCATGAAGGTTTTATTCCTGTTATTGCACCTATTGGTTCAGGAAATGAGGTAAATCACCCAGGATTTAATATAAATGCAGACCTTGCAGCAAGTAAAATTGCAGCGAAACTTAAAGCAAAAAAGATTCTTTTTATGACCGATATTGTGGGTGTTTTAGATAAAGAGAAAAATCTCTTGGAGACTTTAACCCAAAAAGAGATTGAAGATTATAAGGCTGATGGTACAATTTATGGAGGAATGATTCCAAAAGTAGATGCTTGTCTTGAAGCAGTAGATGCTGGAGTTAAAAAAGCACACATTATTGATGGTAGGGTAGAACACTCTATTTTGTTAGAGATTTTTACAAGTGATGGTGTTGGTACCGTCATTAAAAAAGTGTAAGAAGTAGTATAATTACAAAAATATTTTAAAAGGATAGAAAAATGGCAAGAAGTGAAGTTTGTGAATTGTGTGGAAGTAGTGAAGATGTAACTCTTTTGGAACTCCCTATAAGTGATGGTAGTGAAGAGCAGAGCGTGTATGTTTGTGCTAACTGTAAAGGGCAAATAGAAAATGATGAACTTGATGAGACACATTTTAACTGCCTAAACGATGCTATGTGGAGTGAAGTTCCAGCTGTGAAAGTTATGTCATATATTTTATGGAATAGACTAGGTCGCAGTGATATGCTTGACATGATGTATATGGAAGAGGAAGAACAAAAACTTGCAGATGCTGCCATAAATGCAGAAGCAAACAAAGTAGTTTTTCGTGATGCAAATGGTGTAGAACTTCATGCAGGTGATAGCATTGTAATCTTAAAAGATTTAGATGTGAAAGGTGCAGGATTTACTGCAAAACGAGGGACAACTGTAACGAGAATTACGCTTCCAAATGATATGGATGACCATGTTGAGGGTCGTGTGAATGGGACAAAAATTTATCTGAAAACTGAGTTTATTAAAAAAGCCTAAGAGGTGGTTAGTCCAGCTAACCCCATAACCCAACCATCTACAAAAGTACAGACCAAAAAAAAAGCCTTATTGCCCAATAAAGAGTAATAAGGCTAATTACATAAAGTACCAGTGAACTTTGACTTCATACACAAAGCGACCAAGCTTTGATAAGAAAATTATATCACAATTAAATTAAATATAAAATGATTATAAAAAAGTATTTTGAAAGAGTTAAAGAGTTGTGAAAGGTCGAAAAATAGGAGTATATAAGCCCGAAGGCTTATATTAGAGTCGTGATTCGTAGCGTCTCATCATATAAAGACGCTTAAGCATTTTCTTGCGAGAAGCAATTTTGAATTTCTTACGCTTTTCAGTCTCTGTTTCATGGAAACGGCGAGCACGAGCTTCTGTAACGATTAAGTTACGGTCAACTTGTTTTTTGAATCGTCTATAAGATGCATCGAAATTATCATCTGAACGAAGTACAATACCAGGCATATCACATCACCCACTTTCTTTTAAAATTTGAATTTTTATTATACTAAAAATAAACTTAAAATAAGTTGTGTTATTGTTTCAATTTGATACATAATTTTTATTATAAGCAACATAAATATTTAAAGTCGTTAAAATTTACTTACTATTAAGATAAATAAGAGGAAAATAAAAGATATAATTAATCAGGAAATTAAATGAGTAGTAAAAAATTATCAAAACTTGATGCTCCAAAGAATATAACGGGAGCAGAAAAAGTTCTAAATGAGAATGATTTTATTGTTTCAAAAACTGATACAAAGGGAAATATTACATACTGTAACGAGATTTTTGCAAAAATGGCAGGCTATTCATTTGAACAGCTTATTGGTGCAAATCATAATCTTATCCGTCATCCAGATATGCCAAAAGTTGCATTTAAAGTGCTATGGGATAGGATTCAGTCTAAAAAAGAGTTTTTTGGTTTAGTAAAAAATCTTTGTGCAGATGGTGGATACTACTGGGTATATGCCTATTTTACACCTGATTTAGATACAAATGGAAATATTATTGGTTATACATCTGTGCGAAGAAAACCACCACAATCAGCAATAAATCAAATCATTCCTATCTATAAAACACTTCTGGATGCAGAACGCAGTGGGGGTACTGAGAGTTCAATGAAAATTTTAAATGAACTTTTAGATAAATATGATTTTGAATATAATGAATTTGTTATAAACTTACAGATTGGAGCGAACTTATGAGTCTATTTCGTAAAAAAGAAAAAAAACAAGAAGAGTTATTACAACAAATAGATCAAGTTCTTATGGATGCAAAAAGTGGAAAACTTTCATCACGAGTGATTTTAGATAAAAATGAGACAACACTTGAAAGTATTGCGTGGAATATTAACAATTTATTAGATCAAACAGAGGTTATTTTACGAGAATCAAGCTACACCGTTGAAGCTGTTGGAAATGGTAAACTCTATAGAAGTATGTTTCCAAGTGGATTGCATGGAACATTTAAAGAGACTGCAAGTGCCATTCAAAAAGCCATAGCCTCCATGAAAGCAAATGAGAAATATAAGCTTGTGGGTGTACTTACACATGAATTTTCACAGCTAAATGGTGGGATGAAAGGGAACTACGATGTAATTACGCAAGATATTAATGCAACAGAGCATGCTTTTACAAATGTAGCAAGTTTAACAACTGATGCTGCAACTGCTACACAAGAGACTTATGATGCGGTAAGCACAACAAGTGAGCAGATTGGGAATCTGAATGAACTTGTTTCAGCGACTTCTATGGCAATTGAAGAGATGGATGCAAATGTAAGTGATATTACAACTGTTATAAATCTTATTAAAGATATTGCAGACCAAACAAATCTTTTGGCATTAAATGCTGCCATTGAAGCTGCTCGTGCAGGTGAGCATGGACGCGGTTTTGCTGTGGTTGCTGATGAAGTAAGAAAGCTTGCAGAGAGAACTGCAAAAGCAACAGGTGAGATTAGTATTACCATTCAAAATTTACAACAACAATCAAGTGGTATTAGTGAAAATTCTTCACAAATGAGTAAAATCTCAACTGAGGCGAGTGCGACTATGGATAATTTCTCATCAACTCTTGATAATTTAAGTACCAATATGACGACAGTTTCTATAGAGACAAATAAAAATAGTTTTGCTCTTTTTATGGCAACTTATAAAATTTATCATATTGTATTTAAGTCAAATGCCTACTCTTCTGTGGTAAATGGTACAGTGACTGAAGAGCTGAAAGCTGACTATCATCATTGTGGTTTTGGTTCATGGTATTATGGTCAAGGAATGGAAATTTTTGCAAAAAATAGTAATTATAAAGCAATGGAAGAGCATCATAAAAGATTTCATGAGTTAATCAATGAAAATCTTGATTGTGCTTTAAATGGTGGTTGTATGACAAAGGCAGGAAGAAAAGAGGAGTTTATTCACCGTTTTGCACAAGCAGAAGAGGAGTCTATAAAACTTTTTGCTCTTATGGAAAAACTTGTAGAGGAAGTTGGTGACAATATTAATATGCAAGAGATAATATAGCCTACTATTTCGTTATAATGCGGTTATGATTGCACAAGACTCCATAGAAGCCTTAAAGGCACGACTTGATATTGTTGATGTTGTTGGTTCTTATTTGGAGCTGAAAAAGGCAGGTGGAAATTTTAAAGCACCGTGCCCTTTTCATGATGAAAAATCTCCCTCGTTCGTTGTAAGCCCACAAAAACAGATATTTCACTGTTTTGGCTGTGATGCTGGTGGCGATGCTGTAAAATTTGTGATGGATTATGAAAAATTAAACTATCCAGAAGCTTTAGAAAAGCTCGCGGAGTCTTATAACTTTACACTTACCTATACTGACAACAAACATAATAAACCTCGCTCACAAGTGATGGATAAACTTAACGAGTGGTATCAAACACTTCTCACACATAATCAAACAGCTTTGAGTTACATACAAGAGCGTGGTATTTACGAGAGTAGTATTGAAAAATTTGGCATTGGGTATGCACCTGATTCAAATGCAACTATAAACTACATAAAATCCCAGCAATTTTCCATTAAAGAGGCTGTAGATATGGGTGTGGTTGGTTACAATCAAGAACGCAACCAGACCTATGCCCGTTTTATTGAACGCATTACTTTTCCAATATACTCCGCAAATGGAAGCATTGTTGGTTTTGGTGGGCGTACTATTACGGGACATCAAGCAAAATATGTAAACTCTCCAGAGACTGCTTTTTTTAATAAATCTCGTCTTTTATATGCTTATCATCTTGCCAAACAATCGCTCTATAAAAAAGCCGAAATCATTATAACCGAGGGGTATCTTGATGTCATAATGCTCCATCAGGCAGGATTTGACAATGCCGTAGCAACCCTTGGAACAGCACTTACTCATGAGCATCTACCTCTGCTTCGTAAAGGCTCACCTCGTGTTGTGATGGCGTATGATGGAGATAAAGCAGGACGGGCAGCAGCACTCAAAGCCTCAAAACTTTTAAGTGCAAGTGGCTTTAATGGTGGTGTGGTTGTATTTGGTGGAGGGCTTGACCCTGCAGATATGGTAAAAGAGGGACGCATAGAAGAACTTGGCAATATGTTTCGAGAGCCAAAGCCTTTTATAGAGTTCGTTCTTGATGAGATACTCTCACTCTATAATCTACAAGATCCAAAAGCAAAAGAGGCTTGTATGCAAGAGGGCATTACTTACTTAAAAACACTCTCTCCAATTTTACAAGAGGAGTATAAAACTTACCTTGCTTCTCGTCTTGGTGGTTTGGGCGTTTCACCTTCACTACTGCGTTTAAATACCCCAACACAAAATGCTCCATTGATACAAAAAAATATGCATCGTGATATGTGGGAACTCTCTTTAGTGAAAACGATTTTAGAAAAACCAGAGTTTATTGACCATATTTTAGATGTCATTGAACCTTCCTTATTACAATTTCATGCACGGGAGTTCTCAGCAGCATTAGCTTCAAAGCTTGATGATCCTGATTTGATGGCAATAATGGTTGATGAGAGTATTGTTTCACTTAAAGATGAAGAGTCGCTAAACGCAGAATTATGTACATTTTTAATAAAGTATTATGAGCGAGAGTTAAAAAAGATAAACATAACAACAAATATAAGTTTTGAAGAGAAGGCATTTTACATTAGAAAATTTCGTGGTAAAATTGCAAAACTTAAAAAAGGAAAAAAATGAAAGCAATAGCACTATTTAGTGGTGGATTAGATTCTGTACTTGCCATAAAGCTTATAAAAGATCAAGGGATTGATGTTGTGGCAATCAACATTAACACAGGTTTTGGAAGCACAAAAGAGAGATATGAGCATATGCAAAATATGTGTGATCAGGTGGGTGCAGAATTTAAAATCATTGATATTCAAAATGAGTACCTGCAAGATGTTCTTTTTGATCCAAAACATGGGTATGGAAAACATTTTAATCCTTGTATAGATTGTCATGCAAAAATGTTTGCTGTAGCAAAACGGGTTATGGATGCTGAGGGTGCCTCTTTTTTAATAAGTGGTGAAGTGATGGGACAACGCCCAATGAGCCAAAATAAAGATGCACTGCAAACAGTTTTAAATGAGAGTAACTGTGATGGACTCTTGTTGCGTCCACTCTCTGCAAAAAGACTTGCTCCTACACTTGCAGAGATAAATGGCTGGGTTGATAGAGAAAAACTTGAAGGTATAACAGGGCGAAGTCGTGAGAGACAACTCTCTCTTGCTCGTGAGATAGGGCTTGAAGATTTTGAATCTCCAGGGGGTGGATGCCTTTTAACAGATGATAACTTTGGCAAAAAGATGTTTGACTTTATAAAGTATGATACATTTGAAGTCAAAGATATTCCTGTTATGAAATATGGGCGACATTTTCGCCTCAAAGATGGAGCAAAGTTTGTTGTAGGACGAAACAGAGAGGAGAATGAGCATCTTCAAAATATTGAAAATAACAAATATTACCACTTAAAAACTGTAGGTATTCCTGGACCTCATGGGCTTTTAAGCAAAAGTGCGACAGAAGATGAGAAAGCATTTGCTACAAAAGCAATGCTTACTTATACAAAAGCGAAGCCAGATGAGTGTTTTAGTGTTGCCTTTGATGGCGAAGAAGTTACAGCAAGTGCATTTGATTCACGCGATGTTATGAAACCATACACTATTCAATAATTTTTTTGTTATACTAGAACTTAGAGAATATTTTTAAAAGGTAAAATAATGGCAGGAATACACTTTTCTTTTGATAACTTTAAGCAGTTGATGCAGTTGAATATTGGTATATCTAATCGTTTAGATGAAAACCGTGCAGAGAGTTTTACGCTATTGTATTGTAGTTTTGATGGTATTTCAAGTGAGCTTGTTGAAGATTCATTACTTGATATTTTAAGGACATCAGATTCTATTGTAAATCATAAGGGAGATTATTTTTTCGTACTTCCTTATACAGATAAATATGGTGCAGAAATAGTGAAAAAGATGTTTGATGAATTTTTTGAAAAATATCTCGACTTTTTTATGCTCTCTTATCCTGCTGATGGTGAAACAGCAGAAGAAATTTTTGCTACTATGCAAGATAGTGTCAGTACTTTTTATAAAAAAGATTTGCACTGTTTAGATAGGCTTATTAAAGAGCATCATTAAATTAATGGAACACTAAATGCTAGATTTCCTAAATTACTCTTAGAATAAGAGAAAAAATTTGGGAGAGATTGATGGTAGCATTAGATATAAAACAGCAAAATAGCGATACCGTCCCATCATTAAAATTATCTAAAAAAGAGAAGAAGCCACTTCTCTCTTTTGCATCTTTACTTAATACAGTTAAAGTGAAAGATGAACCCCTAAAATCTTCTAATAAAAGTGATTTCTTATCTTTATTAGGAAAAAAACCAGATGAGGCTTTAAATCCTCAACTTACTGCTTCAATGAGTTCTATAGAGATAAAACAACTTATGCATCAAGCAAAAAAATATATAAAATCACAAATATATAGTAGTGATGCTTTTAAAAAGCATGAAATAGCTTCTTTACCAAAGAGTTTAAAGGGTCTGATTCAGGTCGCTAAGAAAATTGGTATAGATATTTCAAAAATAACACTTGAAAAAGTACAAGAATTTACTAAAGATTTAAAAAAACCAATTTCAAAAAAGCTACTCACTGCACAGAATATTCAAGAAATGCCTATGTTAAAGCCAGAACAAAAAAATAGAATATCAACACAAGAGCTTGTAAAGACAAAAAGAAGAGTACCAAGTGTACAAACAGTATCTCCAAAAAATTTAGAAGCACTTTTAAAAACTCCAAAAAGCAAAAGTAAAAATGAAGTGACAGATAGTAAACCAGAAGTGATGTTTGCTCCAAAAGCAGAGAGTTTTGAAGTGAAAATCCATGAAGCCAAACAAATGGTAAAGTATCTTTCCCATGATGTAAAAAATGCTATAGAAGATTATAAGTCTCCTTTTTCTCGAATAAAAGTGCAGTTAAACCCACAAAAACTAGGTGAAGTAGATTTAACTATTGTACAGCGTGGTAAAAATTTGCATATTAATTTAAGTTCAAATAATACAGCTATAAATACTTTAGCTATGAATGCCAATGATTTGAAAATGCAACTTAATAATAGTGGTATAAATAATGCTTCATTAAATTTTAGTAATAACTCTCAAGGTGGAGCGTTCGCAAATAGTGGGCAACAGCAACAACAACAACAGAGACAAAATGCACAAAATGAGTATAACTATATAGAGCATGAAGAAAAAAATGAAGAGATTTTAAACTCTTTAGAAATAGTAGTTCCAAATTACGCATAAAGGATAAATGATGGCAATCAATGCATACGGTCAAAATATAGC
This sequence comes from Sulfurimonas sp., assembly GCA_027060825.1. Lineage (GTDB taxonomy): Bacteria > Campylobacterota > Campylobacteria > Campylobacterales > Sulfurimonadaceae > Sulfurimonas. The sequence goes on along the minus strand of JALSWC010000135.1, from coordinate 4,136 downwards.
AACAAATGGGGCAATAGCAAAAACTTCAAACACAGTAGCAAATAAAACATCATTAAGCAAAGATGACTTTATGAAGTTGCTTCTAGTGCAGTTACAACATCAAGATCCTACAAAACCTACGGATACAGAGAAAATTTTAACACAAACATCGCAACTTGCATCATTAGAATCAGCAAATAATACAAGTGCTGTTCTAAAAAAACTAGCAGCATCAATGGGAAATTCTCAAGAATTTTCTACCATTAGCGCTATTGGAAAAACTGCTGATTTAGGGAGTGATGCAATCTCTCATGATAAAGGAAAAGCAACAACTTTTGAAGTCTATTTTCCAAAAGATGTAAAACAAGGGAGTGTAGAGATTACGGATGGTAATGGACAAACTATTAAAACATTAAATGTTGGAACGCATAAAGCTGGTACATATAAATTTACTTGGAATGGTACAAATAATGGTGGAACGCAGGCAGCTAGTGCTGTTTACCATGTCAATGCAACTTATACAGATTCTAAAGGTGATAAACTGAAAACTAAACTCGGTGCATATCCTATTGAAGCAGTTCGCTTTGACAAAGGGAATGCCTTATTGAAAGTTGGTTTAAATTATGTCCCATTAAAGAATATTAAAGAAATTTATTAAAAAGTTTAGAGGAGTAAGTTATGATTCAGGCATATTATACTGGAATTAATGGAATGCAGACAAGTTCTTATGGTATAAATGTTGTATCTGATAATATTTCAAATGTCAATACAACAGGCTTTAGAGGTTCTAATTATGAATTTGCTTCTCTTTTTGAAAAGACACTTGATACGACGAAGGGAAGTGTTACATCAGATTCCATAGGAATGGGTGCGAGATTACAAGCAACACCAATGATTCAATCATCAGGTTCTTATACTGCTACAGATAAAAATACAGATTTAGCAATTATGGGAAGTGGTTGGTTTGGACTTGAGGGGAATGGCGATGTTTCATACACAAGAGATGGTGCTTTTGGCTTCGATAGTGACTCTTATTTGGTTTCCAATGAGGGAAAGTATGTTTTAGGGAGTATGGGAGATAATATTAGTAATAAAAATGTACTCACAAAACCACTTGCTAGTGTGGCATTAAAGGGAGTCAATGAACAGACAAAATTGCACTTTCCGAACACACTTTTATACCCTGCTACACCAACAACAAAAGCAAAATTCTCTGGAAATCTTGGTCCTGTTAAGGATGGAAAAGTACGGAGTATGAGTGCAAGTGTCATTGATGCTAAGGGTACAACGAATAAATTACAACTCTTGTTTAAAGCAGCTACTCCACAACCTGCAATAGGTTCAAAATGGGATTTAACAGCAAGTATAAAAGCAGTAAATGGTAAAAAGATTTATGATACTAAAAAAGGTGTTGTTTCTTTTGATGAAAGAGGCGCTTTAGTTTCAAATACATTAAAATCTATTGATAATAATGGAAGTCCTATATCCATAGATTTAGGCTCAGATTTTAATGGAATTGTCTCTTTAGATAATAGTGAAATTGCAGCATCTTCAACTGTTAATGGCTCTATTGCTGGTAATCTTACTGGATATGATATTAATAAAAATGGTGAAGTTATTGCCTCTTTTACAAATGGCAAGCAGAGTTCTGTTGGACAGATTGCCGTATATCATTTTCAAAACGACCAAGGACTTCATCGTCTCTCTGGAACACAATTTAGTGCATCTGCAAATAGTGGTAAAGCGATATTTTATCAAAATAAAGAGCATAAGAATATAATTGGAACAACATTAAGGACAAATCGACTTGAAGGTTCAAATGTGAATATAACGGATGGTCTTACGAACTTAATTGTATTACAACGCTCTTATGATGCAAATTCAAAATCAATTACTACGGCAGATGAAATGATACAAAAAGCATTGAAGATGGGTAGTTAAAAATTGGAATAATAATTGCTTTATCCTTAAAATAGAACAAAAGGATTTAAAATGCTAAGATCATTATCTTCAGGTGTGACAGGTTTACAATCGCATCAAATAGCAATGGATGTTGTAGCAAATAATATTGCAAATGTTAATACAGTAGGTTTTAAGTATTCTCGTGCGAACTTTTCAAGTCTTCTTGCACAAACAAGTTCCATAGCAACTGCACCACAAGGTAAACTTGGTGGAAAAAATCCTGTGCAGGTTGGACTTGGTACAACAGCAAATTCAACAACACGGATTTTCTCTCAAGGTTCCATACAAAATACCGATAAAAATACAGATATGGCAATACAGGGGAATGGATTTTTTATGGTTTCACCTGATGGTGGGAATACTTATAAATATACCCGTGATGGAGACTTTAAGTTTGATGCAAATGGAAATTTTGTCAACAATAGTGGTTTTATTGCACAAGGTTGGAACCGTGATAAAACAACAAATAAAGTTGATTCAACTGGACCTGTTGGGAATATTAGTATTACACCAGGACTTACAACACCTGCACATGCAACACAAGAGATAGTATTAAAAGCAAATCTTAATTCAGGTCCAAATGTAAAGAGTTATTCTCATGCATATAAAATAGATGATAATGGAAATGTCACTGATTCAAATGGCAATAAGGTAGCTTCAGGTGATTTAGGTTTTATGTTTAATGCAAATGGAGAGGCATTTTCCATGAAAGCAAAGCAAGGTATCAAGATTTCTTATGATGGAGGTAAAACTTATAAAAGTTATGAATATAAATCAGGAAGTGCAGATCATATTTTTACAACAGTAAAAGATTTACGAGATGAAATTAAACAAGATGCAAGTGCTGTAAGCAGTGGGGTAACGGTAACTGTAGATAATAAAGGAAGATTTGTTATAGATAACTCTAAGGGAGCTAAAGATTTAGCTATTAAAGTGGAAGCAGATACCGATGATGAAACAGAAAATAAAAAGTTTACTGATAGTATGAAAGGTTTAGAATCTACTCTTCCTGCAGGACAGACGGGTTCTACTGCTTATTCTCAAGCCATTAATGCTGCTACACATGCAAGTGCTATTGATATTTTTGACTCTTTAGGAACAAAACATACAGTACGAACAGCATTTAGAAAAGTAGCTGCAAATAAATGGGATACAACTACAACAGTTCCAGATCCAGGGACAATTAATACAACTGATCCAAAAAATGAGAAAAAAGGGTCTATCACTTTCACCGATAATGGAGCATTGTCGGGTTATAATCCTACAAATATATCTTTTACTGCTCATAATGGTTCAAAACCAAATCAAACAATAGATTTATCTTTTGGAACAACAAATCATTTTGATGGTATGACAAGTTTTGATAGTGATTCTGCAACTTCTGGAATCTCTCAAGATGGTTATACTGGTGGGGATTTAGTAGGCATACGAATTGATCAATCAGGAACACTTATTGGTTCTTTCTCAAATGGGAGAAGTTTTGGTTTGGCACAGATGGCCATGGCTAAATTTACAAATGATGAAGGACTCTCCTCTGCAGGCTCAAATGTTTATAATCAAACTTCTAACTCTGGAGAACCTATTATTGGGACGGCTGCGACTGCTGGACGAGGATTTATTCAAGCATCAGCCTTAGAAGGTTCTAATGTAGATTTATCAAAAGCATTAACAAATCTTATTGTTATTCAGCGTGGATTTGAAGCAAATGGAAAAACTATTACAACCTCAGATCAAATGCTTCAGACACTTTTAGGACTTAAGCGCTAATTTTAACCCTCTTTTGCTATAATCTCTTCATCAAAAACGAAGAGGTTATATCCATGCAATTTTCTGCTCCACTAAAATCAAACTCAAAAAAAGTAATGTTACTAGGCTCTGGTGAACTTGGCAAAGAGGTTATCATTGAAGCACAGCGTTTAGGTCTTGAGACTATCGCAGTAGATAAATATGAAAATGCTCCAGCACATCAGGTAGCACACCGTTCGCATGTTGTTAATATGCAAGACAAAGATGCTCTTTTAGAGATTATCCGTCAAGAAAAACCTGACTATATTTTGCCAGAAGTTGAGGCTATTAGTATAGAGGCACTTTTTGAAGCTGAGGCTGAGGGTTTTAATGTTATTCCAAATGCAGAAGCAGTAAATAAAACTATGAATAGAAAAAATATTCGTGTTTTTGCAGCTGAGGAGTTAGGG
>JALSWC010000134.1 GCA_027060825.1 Sulfurimonas sp. | reverse complement strand
TATAAAGCCCTCCTAAATCCACAGTAGGAAAGTATTCGCTTTTTTGAGCAGAAACTTGCTTTTCTTTTGCATTTTGAGTATATTTTTTTGCTAAGACTATATCATTTTTTTCTTGTGCGAGTTTAATTAGCTCATGAAGGTTTTGGGCAGACAAGAGTGCTGGCAGAAGAAGTAGTAGTAATTTTGTTTTCATTTTTTCACCTCTATTAGAGAAAATATTGTCTCTATGTTTTGATTGAGTTCTTTTTGTAAATCTTCTATTGTGTTTGTGATGCTACTTGAGATAAACATCCCCTCACCAAGTGCAAAAAGCCCTTTGGCTATATCTATTGATTTTGGAATAATCTCTTGATTATCTATTCCCTCTTGAATGATGTCGCACATCCAGTTAAAGTATCTATTGACACACTCTGTTTGAAAGCTTGTTATAGATTTATTTGGTGCCGTAAGATTTATGGATATAAAGTCTTTATAGATTTCTCGTAGCTCTTTTGTTTCATCGCTGTAGAAAAATTCAGCAAATATCTTAACTCTCTCTTTTGCCGTAGTGACCGTTTTGAGCTTACGCTCTTTTGCTTCATCATACTCAAGCATCATGTGACGGAGTAGTTCAAACACTATCTCCTCTTTATTTTGAAAGTAGTCATAAATGCTTCCTTTACTAATACCTGCATTTACAGCAATCTTTGCAACTGTTAAATCTTTGAGAGAGTTATTTACAAATAAATCTTTACAAGCAAGTGCAATATCTTTTTTCTTTTGGACTTTATCTACTATAATTGCCATGAATCCTCCATCTATGACCGACTATCAGTCATTTATAAAATTCTACCTTAATTAAGCTTTATAAGATATAATTTTTTTAAATTATTTAGGGGTTTATATGGATTATTTATTGGCATTACTACTGGCATTTCAAGATGAGGTTGCTCAAACGCAACTCTTAAAACCAAAATATTTAGCACATAGTATTTCCAAAGATATGTCGATAAAGATGAAAAAAAAGCGTTTTTTATATCTTATAGTTCCTCCCACTCAAAATGTACATAAAAAATTGATGCAACGCTATAAAAGAGTGGCAGAGGATATAAACAATACGCATATTACAGATGAAATAGTATCTTTGAAAAAAGAGTATGGGGCTACGAGTAATGAAGATTTATTGGCTCGTTTAAAGCCTCATCCTGTTAGCATCGCTTTAGCTCAAGCTGCAATGGAGAGTTCATGGGCAACCTCTCGTTTTTTTATTGAAGCAAATAATATATTTGGTATGTGGAGCAACAGTCCAAAACAAGAGCGTATAGCAGCAGGGGAAAAAAGAGAGGGAAATGTCACGATTTGGTTGCGAAAATTTAATACGATTGAGGACTCTATACAAGCGTATTATAAATTAATAGCAACAGCGAATGCCTATGCAAAACTTCGTAAGTTGCGTTTAGAGACAAATAATCCGTTCATCATTACACAAGGACTCGATAAATATTCAGAGATAGGGCAGGCGTACATTGATGAGATAAATAGTGTTATCCGTCATAATAATTTTACAAAATATGATAAAGAGTAAATTTACTCTTTATACATTGTAGTAAGTAGCATCAGGATGATAGACTACAAGTGCCGATGTTGATTGCTCTGGATGAATTTGGAATGTTTCACTCAGCTCGATGCCAAACTCTTCTGGTTTTAACAGATTAAAGAGTGGACGGTTTAACTCCAAATCAGGACATGCTGCATAGCCAAAGGAGTAACGGCTTCCTTGATAACGGTTCATTCGTACATCTGCTAAGGTATTTCCCTCATCTTTTGCAATACCTAAATCAAGGCGTATCTGCTTATGAGCAATTTCGGCAAGTGCTTCTGCAAGTTCTACTCCAAGTCCATGAAATTGGTAATATTCAGTATAGTTTCCAGCTTCATAAATCTCTCTTTCGACTTCACTCAGTTTCTCTCCTGCACTTACACATGTTAAGGCTATAATATCATGACGGTCAGCATGAAAAAAATCACTTAATGCACGATGAGGTTTTTTACGCTGTCTTGGAAAATTAAAAATCTCCTCTGCACGCCCCATAACCTGATCAAGTGGTTCACGATTTATATCCTCTTCATTAAACCACCCCTCACTCTCGTCAAAAATAAGGAGTGTATTATCATCACTACGGCATGGCCAGTAGCCATATAAGATAGTAGGCTCAAAGAGTTGCTCATCTATAAAGCGTTTTTTAAGTTTTTCATAGGCTGGCCAGACAACTTCATCAAGCTGTTTTTGGTATGCCTCTTTACTCATTCCTTTAGAAGAGTAACCCCAACGGGATTTAAAGAGGAGTTTGTGGTTTATCCACTCAAATGCCATCTCTACTTGTTGTGAAGTAAGTTTTATCTCTCGTCTTCCCCAAAAGGGTGGGGTCGGAATTGGTACATCACGAGAGGGCATTTTTATCTCTTCAAATGGAGGAATGATGTACTCTTTTTCCTCTTTTTTCTCTACCTCTGGTGCATCAGGGTGGAGGTTGGTGTCCATATTTCCAGCCTCTATTCGGCTCATGGCAGTAACTCCATCAAAGGCATCTTTACAGTAAAATATAGGACCATCATAAGCAGGGCGACAAAAGTCATCTATGAAGGAGCGAGTAAGTGCTGCACCACCAAGAAGCATAGGTATTTTTATGCCTTTTTCTTGTAGTGTTTTGAGGTTTTCAAGCATTACTTGCGTTGATTTTACAAGTAATCCACTAAATCCAAGTGCTGTTGCGTTTGACTTTTCAAGTGCATCTAAAAAGCTCTCAAGTTCTACTTTGATGCCAAGATTAATGACTTTGTAGCCATTGTTTGAGAGAATGATGTCCACAAGGTTTTTCCCAACATCATGCACATCCCCTTTTACTGTTCCAAGAATAAGCGTTGTATCGACTGCTTTTTCCACTTTTGGTAGGTAAGGGTTGAGATGATCTACTGTTTTTTTCATCGTCTCTGCTGATTGGAGTACAAAGGGGAGTTGCATCTGCCCTGAGCCAAAGAGTTCGCCGACAACTTTCATGGCATCAATGAGAATTTCATTAACAATAACTTCAGGTTTGATTTTGTGGCGTGCCTCTTCTACAAGAGGAATCATTCTCTCTTTATCGCCATCCATAAGGAGTTTAGCGATTTTTTCTTCATCACTCATAGCAAGATACTCTTCATCAACAGCATCGTTATCGACTGCCTCTTTTTTGCTAAAGTGGTCTATAAATGTAAAAAGTGCTTCTCCATTTGGTTTACGGTTGAAGATGAGGTCATCACATATCTCTTGTTCCTCTTTTGGAATTTTATTCAGAGGAATAATGTGTTTTACATTGATAATGACTGAGGTAAGCCCTGCTTGGACACAATGGTGTAAAAACATAGAGTTTAGGTATGGTCTTGCATCTTTATCAAGCCCAAATGAGATGTTTGAAAGTCCAAGTGTTGCACCAACTTCTGGATGTTTTTGGCGAAGTTGTCTGATGGCTTCAATGGTATTAATTCCTGCTTCCCAGTACTCTTCATCCCCACTTCCAAGGGTAAATGTAAGCACATCAAAAACTAAATCTTCTTTTTTAATGCCATGTCTATTTGTTGCAAGGTCGATAATTCTATCAGCTACGGCAAGTTTATTTTCAACTGTTTTTGCCATTCCAATTTCATCAATGGTAAGACAAACAAGGGAAGCACCGAATTTTTTTGCTAAAGAACAAACTGCATCAAATTTTCCCTCTCCATCTTCAAGGTTTACAGAGTTTAAAATAGGCTTACCACCTATATGTTTGAGTGCTGTTTCAAGTCCTGTTGTTTGTGTTGAATCTGGCATCAATGGAATGGCAATTTTTTGTGCATAGAGTGCCATAACAGCGTTCATATCTTTTGTTTCATCTCGTCCTGCAAAACCGACATTTACATCGAGTACATGCGCCCCTGCACGCACTTGTTGTTGTGCAACGGAGAGTGTACCCTCATAATCTTCTGCTAAAAGAAGTTCACGGAAGGCCTTTGAACCTGTTGCGTTTGAACGCTCTCCCATAAGCAGTGGAGCTGGTTTTTGCATTAGCTCTACGGTGTTAAAAAGTGAAGCTATGGAGGTTGGATGCGAGCCTGTTGGTGCTTTTGGCGTAAGGGAGGTAACGGCATCAACAAGCGCTCGAATATGTTGCGGTGTTGTCCCACAACAGCCTCCTAAAAAGCTTACTCCATCATATTCAAGAAATTTTTTTTGTTGCTCTACAAATTCATCAGGACCCATTGGATAGTAGGTGTATCCACCACGGTTTTGTGGAAGCCCTGCATTTGCATGAACACTGATGGGTTTATGCCATACTTCACTAAGTGTTTTTACATGTTTTCGTACCTGCTCAGGTCCTGTTCCACAGTTAAAACCAAGGCTTAAGATGTCAAAAGGCTCCATAATTGTTGCAATAGTTTGTGCATCAGTTCCTATAAGCATCGTTCCACTTAGTTCAATGGTAACGGAGACCATAATAGGAATTTGGGTATCTCTTTGTTTGTTTGCTTCTTGAATAGCATGCAATGCTGCTTTTATTTGGAGTGGATCTTGTGCAGTTTCAATGAGAAAAATATCTGCTCCCCCATCAATAAGTGCTAAACAAAATTCAGTATAACCTGCATACATTTCATCATAAGTAATATGACCTAAAGAGGGAAGTTTTGTCCCTGGACCAATAGAACCTAAACAAAAACGAGGATGCTCTTGAGTTGAGAATTTTTCACACTGTTTTTTGACTAATTCTGCACCAGCTCGTGTCAGTTCATAAGCACGCTCTTTTATGCCATAATCATCTAAAACCCATGCAAAAGAGCCAAAAGTATTGGTTGTAATAAAGTCTGCACCAGCTGTAAGATAGGCATGAAATATATCGTTCATAATCTCAGGAGCAGTTACATTAAGAAGTTCATTACACCCCTCATTCCCTTGCCATGCCTCTTTTGGAATCTGCTCATCGCGTTGTTGGAGCTGTGTACCCATTGCCCCATCTATAATAAGTGGGCGTTTTTTGATGGTTTCTAAAATGTACTGTTTTGTTGTCATGTGCTAAATCTTTATAAAAATAGTTTTTGCTATTTTAGCTTATAAGAACATAAAGGTTGCTTTGTCTGTTTTATTATAATTAAAAAATTATCTGATATAATACTTGAAGATAATTATAGGAGAGGGATAATGTATAAAAAAGTTATTTCAATATCACTTGTAGCCATGGCTGCAATGTTTTCGGGTTGTGGAAATAGTGACACAACATGTAGGATAGATGTGCAAAAAGCCATTGATGAGGGGCGATATGATGATGCTATTGCCAATATGAATGGAAGTTGTAAAAATGCTTTTGATGCAAGTGATTTAGCTATGAACATGGCATCTGCGTATATGGGGAAATCAGGCTATAGTGTAAGTGATATTTCGGATATGCTTATTAATAACAATGGTGATAATGGAGATGCTTTTTCCTCTTTTATTAGTGATACAAATGCTAAAAAAACAGACAATTCGCTTCCTTTTTTAACTAAAGCAAAATCTTATTATGTTCAAGCAATAGGTGGAAATGCGAGTGTTTGTACAGATGATAATTTGACACAAATGAATAATTCAAGATGGACGAATGCTTGTTTGTATATTGGGTTTGATGATACAGTTACAACAGCAAATACAATTACATACTTAACAAATGATGTTAATGCTGTTGTTACTTCTATTAATGATAACAATTCAAGTCAAACACCTCTTGATATGAATGCGAGTTTGGATGCTCTGTCTTGGGTTACAGATGAAAATTTCAGTAAAAACGATACAAATATAACAGCATCATCTATTACTATTAATGGAAATTCTTATGCAAATATTATAGTAGAGTATAATAATACAACACCTCCCAAAACTTTTTATAGATTAGCAAAAAGTAGTCTAAGAGAGACTAATAATACAACATTAATTACCGATGGATATTGTAACACAGATGGGAATAAAAGTGCGTGTGCAGATATTAATAATACAGACGGTTCTATTGATCTTAGTAAACAAAATTCACACAATTGTTATGCTTGTCCTGTCATGTTAGATGCAAATAGTTCTTTGAGCGTTACTGATTCTCTTGTTGATGCTCTTAACAATGGTACAGAGACAATTAGTGCTGTTTCTAATGATCCAGATATTACGCAGTCTATTAATGATTTTAAACAAAATATTATAGATTCAAGAAAAAATGGTGATACAAATACAACGATTACAGTTCAAGATATTACGAACTATTTACAACAATAGGCGAGGGAAGAGAATATGAAAAAAATTATACCATTATCATTTATTGCGTTAGGGAGTATGCTTTACGCAGATATGTCAACAGAAGCATTTGTATATAAAGATCCTCGTATTATGGGAAGAGGGGGTGCAGATGTTGCAATTGGTGGCTACTCCTCATCTATTTTTAGTAACCCAGCTGGAATTATTAAAATTAAAAAAAGTCATGGAATTGAAGCTGAACTACTTGGAATAACTGCTACAACTTCTAAAAATACAAAGAAATTTGCAGATGATGTAAAAGATTCTAATGATAGTCAAGTGGTGAATACAGTGAAAAAATACTCTGGAGATGCATTTAATGGAGATGTATCGAATTATACCTCTTTTTCCTATCATGCACAAAATGACATAGCGTATTCATTTGGTTTGTTAGCTGCTCTTGATGAAAATATTATTCCTCATGCAAATAGTGGGGCAAATGGTATTTTAGAGGTTCATGGGAGAGTGTATGGCGGTATATTTCTTGCAAGTGCAAAAAAATATGGTGGATTGTCAAGCAATTTTTTAAATGGTATATTTGATGGTGCCTTAACTGTAGGTGTTACTGCAAAATATATTAGCCAACAATCGCATGAAGCTGGACTTGATACAGGAGAAGTGCTCCAACATAAAGATGATCTTTTACAATATGTACAAGATAATTATGCAGTAGATAACTCTGGTTATGCCGTGGATATAGGTACTTTATATGAATTTGCAAATAAAGCATGGAATCCTGCTATTGGTTTGAGTGTTATGAATATTGGAACTTTAAATTTTGATGCGTATGGATCGCAACCACTTTCTGCAAATATAGGTGCTTCTATCTCTCCTGAAATCTCGTGGTCTAACTCTTTGAAATTTGATGTTGATTATGTAGATATATTTAATTCACAACAAGCAAGGATTCGTAGATATACACCTTCGAGAACACAACATCAATATGCAAATGCAGATATTGCTTATAATGTTATGAACCATATTCGTGCAGGTGTAAGTTTAGGACTGCTCGACAACTCATGGTTTATGGCAACACTAAACGCAGGACTTTATAAAGGTGCATATACAGCAGGATTTGATATGCAATTAGCTATTTTAAAACTCCAATTTGCAACATATCAAGAACAACTTGGCTCAACGCTTGGACAACTTGAAGACAGAAGATATGTGGTTGGTCTTGGAATAGGCTGGTAGAAATCCTTTCTTTATGACGAATTAAAGATTAAATTAATTGACTTTATTCGTCATAAGTCGCTATAATGAGGATGAAATTGAAAAAAAGGAGGTTTTATCGCCATGGTTATAGCATATATCCGTCCCGATAAAAACTTTCTTGCTACATACGAGCAGTTACAGCATGTAAATTCTTACGCAATTACAAATAATTTTACCATTGATGAGGAGTTTTTAGACCATACCTCACAAAATAAACGATTAGATGAAAGAAGAGATGTGACAGAGTATTTTCAGTCACGCTCTTGTGCCACACTTTTGGTTTATGATGTATGGGTTTTAAGTATCAATATGGAAGATTTGGTACAGATGACAAGTTGTTTAATAAAAAATGAAGTTAAAGTTCATTTTATAAAACATTCTGTTATTATGTCCAAACAGAGTAGTGCGATGCTCATACTTGGATTGATGGATCAACTTCGTCAAAAATTGCAAGAGAATGCCAAGCGTGTAATTGGTCGTCCAAAAGGAAGTAAGTCAAGTTCTAAATTTGATGTCTATATTAGTGAGTTACTTGCTTACATAAGAGAAGGGAAAAGCGTTAGTGAAATGGCTCGCCTTTTAGATGTAAGTAGAAGTTCACTCAAAGATTACATTGAATCTCGTGAGCTAAAACAGGTTGCTTCTGGTTCACTTGTAGCAGAAAGCAGAGATAATGCAGAAGAAAAAGTTATAAGTACTATTGTCTGCCCCCAATAAAAAGAGGAGAAATAAATGAGTAAAGAGAAAAAAGGAACAGAGATTCCTAAACCTTGGAGAATGAAGCGCTATTATGCGTATGCTACAGCAACAGCAGTTGCTCTTATATTGCCGTGGATACACATCAATGGGCATCAGTTTTTTATGTTGAGTTTTGATAAAATGAAACTCGATCTTGCTTTTGTAGAGTTCGATATGCAACAGCTTTATCTTATGCCATTTTTACTAATGTTAATGTTCATTACCATTTTTGGTATGACTGTTATGGGTGGTCGTGTGTTTTGTGGATGGGTATGTCCTCAAACAACTTTTCGTGTCATTTATCGTGATTTGATTGAGACAAAGCTTCTTAAACTTCGTAAGCGTATTGGAAACAAACAAAAAGATCCAGATATGTCTTTGCCTGAGAATAAGGTGAAAAAAGCAATAGCCGTTCTTTTATGGACAGTTTTAGCACTGTTAGCTGGTGCTGACTTTATGTGGTATTTTATTCCACCAGAGACATTTTTTCAATATCTACAACATCCTGCTGAACATGGTACGATGCTTGGTTTTGTTTTAGGAATTGCTGCATTTTTGATTTATGATATTATTCTTTTAAAAGAGAACTTCTGTATTTATGTTTGTCCTTACTCTCGTGTTCAGTCTGTACTTTATGATGAACATACAGTTATGGCACTTTATGATGAGCATAGAGGTGGTAAAATTTATGAAGATGAACATAATAATGGTAAGCATAAAAAACTTGTGACAAAACAAAAAGATTTGCAGGCGATGGATCCGAGTGCAGAGTGTACAACATGTGAAAAATGTGTAACTGTTTGTCCTACGCACATTGATATTCGTCAAGGGCTACAACTTGAGTGTATTAACTGTCTTGAGTGTGTGGATGCTTGTACAACTGTTATGGGTAAACTTGGGAAACCATCTCTTGTTACATGGTCAAGTGATTATGAGATTGTAGAGAGAAAAGGTAAAACTAAATATTTCCGTCCTAAAATTTTAGGCTATATGGGTATTTTAGTAATCTTAATGGTTGCATTAGCATATATGAGTTCAACAAAAGAGCATATGCTTTTAAATATCAATAAGGGAACACGACTTTATGATATAAAATCTATGCCTAATCATAAATTTAAAGTTGAAAATTCATATATTTTCTTGTTGCAAAATACTGAAGGAAAACCAATGAAATTTTATTTTTCAGTCATTACACCAAAAAATGTTCATGGTACGATTAAAATTATGAAACCTTCAAAACCTTTTAGAGTTGTTCCAGAGGTTAAAAAGAAAAAAATTGTAACACTTGTGACAACGGATGTGCTTGTTGATAATAAAAGAAAAGATACACTTATTCCTATTAAAATTCATGCGTATGCACTAGATAAAAATGGAAAACCTGATAAAGTAATCTCTATTTACAGAGAGACAACTTTTGCATTTCCAAAAGAAAATATCTTAAATAAAGCAAGATAACTGCTTTATAAGATAAACTCTACAAATAGTATTTGTGGGGTTTATCCTTTGTTTTACCCTTCTTCATAACTTTTCAAATAAAAGCTTCTTTTCCCCATTCAGTAAAAGTATTATAAAAATTTGCTATAATACTTTCTTATTTTACTCAAAGGAAATTTATGGCTTTTTCAAAAGAAAATAGGCAAGGTACTATTTCTGGTATCATCTTTGTTGCAATTTTTGCAGCAGCAGCGACTGCTATTTCGCAAATCGCATTTTTTAAATCACTCGGGATTTCTCCTCTTGTAATTGGTATTGTTCTTGGTATATTTTATGCAAATACTCTGCACCAACATATTCCAAGTGAATGGGGAACAGGTATAACATTTTCAGGAAAGAAAATATTGCGTTTTGCAATTGTTTTCTATGGTTTTAGAATTACATTTCAGCAAATTATGGATGTAGGTTTGAGTGGATTTACTGTTTCACTTATTATGCTCTCAACAACCTTTTTACTAGGAACATATCTTGGTATAAAAGTATTTAAAATGGATAGAGACACTTCTATGCTTACTGCTGCTGGTGGTGCTGTGTGTGGTGCTGCAGCAGTTCTTGCAACAGAACCTGTACTAAAAGCAGAAGGCTATAAGACTGCAGTTGCAGTTTCTATGGTTGTTCTTTTTGGAACGATTTCAATGTTTTTATATCCTGTTTTATATGCATCTATTATAGAACCAGCACAAGGGTTCTTACATATGACACCTGAACAATTTGGTATTTATACTGGTGGTACAATTCATGAAGTTGCACAAGTTGTGGCTGTTCCTGCCTCTATTCCTACGGCGACAATTCATGATGTTATAACAAATGCCAGTGGGGCAACAATGTCTGCATCAGCACTCCATACACAGATGGCAAATTCTGCTGTTATTGTTAAAATGACGCGTGTTATTTTGATTGCTCCTATGCTTATTCTTTTAGGAATTTATCTCTCTATGCAAGCGAAAAAAAATGGTAAAGCTGGAGATAAACTTCAACTTGTTATTCCTTGGTTTGCAGTTTATTTCATCGGTATGGCAGGATTTAACTCTCTTGATTTAGTCCCACATGCAATTGTTGGAACAATTAACCAAATAGATACTTTTCTTTTAACAATGGCTATGACGGCTCTAGGTATGGGAACAATTTTTTCTAAATTTAAAGGGCTAGGACTAGCACCTATTTATACAGCAGGTTCAATGTTCCTTTGGTTAGTTTTTGGTGGTTTTGTTGTAACAAAAGTAGTTACTGCAATTCTTTAATAGATTTTTTGAACTCTTAATAAAACTATTTAGCAAAAGATTATATAATCTTCAATATAGTTTTTAGGAGTTTTTATGTCATATTTTCCAAACACATTAAATTCATTTTGGTTGTGGCGTGAAGTATATGTAAAGCTGGGTATCTCTAACCCAGCATATAAATACTGGAAAAATACTCCTACTCTTAAACTTAATAATAAGTATTTGTTTATAGAAAAAAAAACTCTTCCTCAAAAACATGAGCATATTGAAACTGCTTTAACTGACCTCTCTGGTCATCTTCCTATTAAGTATGCTTCAGATCAACTCCATGTAAATGAACATCTCTTCTCTTGTAGTAAAATGTCTTTGCATAAGGAGTTTGAGTATAAGTTTGTTGAAGATATTAAATTTGTTAATATTCGTAAATTTTTTAGAGAAAATGGTATTAAAGTTTCAAAAAATTCTCTTGTACAGTTGGCAAAACTTAAAGATTTGGAGCTTACTCCTGAAGCAACTTTTTATAATCTGAAAAATGATTATGCTCTTGTGGTGTATGACTAATGGATATGTTTTATATTGGGTTTCGTGATCCTCTTTTTTCAATTATTATCTTTTTTACGATTATTTTTGTAGTTACATTTTTTTCCTATTGGTGGGGAAGATATAGACGCAAAGAAAATAGTAGCCAGCTTGATAAATTTTTAGAACAATTTCGTACGCTCCCTACAAAGGATGAACTTAAAATTCTTATTTCAGGTGGAGAACTTTCTCAAAAATCATGGATGTTACTTGCAGCATCTTACTCTAAAAATGGCGAGTATGAAAAAAGTATAGAGATATATAATGAAATTCTTGCCGTGACAGAGAGAGAAAATCTTTATGAAACGATGTTCTTACTTGGAAAAACTTATTTTAAAGCAGGCTTTTTAGAGCGTTCTCATAAAATGTTTTTGGAGATATTGAGGTACAATCCACGAACCCCTCAAGCTCTGCACTATCTTTTACTTGTTTATGAGTATATGAGAGACTATAAGGCTGCTATTGATGTTTTAGATCCTCTTGATGAATTGAATGAAGATATATTGCTAGATAAAGCATATTTGAGTGCATTAGCACTTTTAAATGACAAGAGTATGAGTGAAGATGAAAAAGCACAACAACTTCTAAAGATTTACCAAAAATCAGGTAAATTAGCTTTGATGACTTTTGAGTATCTTTTTCGGGTGAACCCCTCTTTAGCATGGGAAAATTTTAATTTTGATGATGCTGAGCTTCTTACAGAAATACTTTGGCGAATAGATTCAAAAGATTTGAATTTAGATATAATTGCAAAGAGCGAGTATTTAAAAGAACTTTATAGTGCTAGAGGAGATATAAACCTCTCAGAGGGGAGTTCTATATTTGAATTGAATGTTCTTATAGGCTTAGAGGGGCGTGCAAATGCTACTTTAAGTTTTGAGTATGTTTGTGAGAAATGTAAAGGGAGTTATCCATTTGCATTTAATCGTTGTACCACCTGTCATGCTATTGATAGTGCTATGGTCGAATATACATTAAGTAAAGATTTTGTTAAGGAATTTAGTGAAGAAAATAACTCTTTTCAGTGATGGAAGTGCTTTGGGCAATCCTGGACCTGGTGGATATGGTGTGATACTTAGATTTGGTGATAAAGAGAGAGAACTCTCTGGCTTTGAACTCCATACTACGAACAATAGAATGGAGCTTAAAGGTGCTATTGAAGGCTTAAAAGCCTTAAAAGAGCCTTGCGAAGTTGATATTATTTCGGACTCTTCGTATGTGGTAAAAGGCATTAATGAGTGGCTTGTAAATTGGATTAAAAGAGATTTTAAAAAGGTAAAAAATCCTGATTTGTGGAGAGAGTATATAGAAGTGGCTCGTGAGCATAAAATTCATGCTATTTGGGTGCGAGGGCATGATGGTCATATTGAAAATGAACGGTGTGATATTTTAGCTAAAGAGGCAGCTCAAAAGGCGAAAGATTTACTATAAAAAATAAATAAAGAGGATAGTTATGCATAAAAATGTAGATATTTTGGAGAAAGATTTAGGATACGAGTTTGAAGATAAAAAGCTCATTATCGAAGCGCTGACACATAAAAGTTATAAACAGCCCTACGATAATGAGCGATTAGAATTTTTAGGAGATGCTGTACTTGACCTTGTTGTGGGTGAGTATCTTTATAAGAAGTTTAAAAATTCTGATGAAGGAAATTTATCAAAAATACGAGCATCTTTAGTCAATGAAACAGGTTTTGACAAATTGGCTAGAGCGTTGCGTTTAGGGGATTATATACTCCTTTCAAACGCAGAAGACAATAATGGTGGCAGAGAAAAGTCATCGCTTTTATCGAATGCTTTTGAAGCAATAATGGGTGCAATCTATTTAGAAGCTGGATTAGAAAAAGTTGATGAAATAGCTATTGGGTTGATTGAAAAAAATTATAAAGAGATTTCTCTTGCTTCTCTATTTCGTGATTTTAAAACGACACTACAAGAGCTTACACAGGCACGATTTGGTATTACTCCCGAGTACAGAGTGCTTGCATCAAGAGGACCTGACCATAAAAAAGAGTTTGAGGTGGGTGTCTTTATTGAGGGCAAAGAGTATGCTAGAGCAAATGGAAAAAGTAAAAAAATAGCACAACAAGAGGCAGCACAAGAGGCTGTGAATATGTTGAAGAAGGAAAAATAGTGAATAGTTTTGGAATGAAATTACGATTTTCAACATTTGGGGAGTCTCATGGAAAAGCCTTGGGATGCTTGCTTGATGGAGTTCCTGCAGGTTTAGAAATTGATGAAGATTATATTCAAAGTGAACTTGATCGCAGAAAACCAGGTAAGAGTGAGTTTGAAACAGCAAGAAAAGAGGCTGATAAGGTAGAGATACTTTCTGGTGTTTTTGAAGGTAAAAGCACGGGTACGCCAATAGCCATGGTTATTTACAATACAAATCAAAAATCAAAAGATTATACAAATATTAAAGATGTTTTTCGCCCAGGGCATGCTGATTTTACTTACTTTCATAAATATGGTATTCGTGATTATCGAGGTGGAGGAAGAAGCTCTGCAAGAGAGACGGCTGCTCGTGTGGCAGCTGGTGCAATTGCGAAGTTAATGTTGCAAAAATTGGACATTAGTGTTGAGAGTGGTATTAGTGAAGTTGCGGGTATTAAAAGTGAAGTGTTTGATTATGAGCGTGCAAAGAGTAGTATTATTTATGCTCTTGATAAAAATAAAGAAGAGGCACAAAAAGAGGCTATTTTAAATGCAAAGCATGCACATGATTCTGTAGGTGGTGTTGCTCGTGTTGTTGTAAAAGGCGTTCCAATTGGCTTAGGACAACCACTCTATTATAAGCTTGATGGTGTTTTGGCCGATGCTATGATGGGATTAAACGCAGTAAAAGCTGTTGAGATTGGCGATGGGGTATTGAGTTCGCGTGAGTATGGTTCAGAGAATAATGATGCTATTCGCCTAGAGGGCTTTGAATCAAATCATGCTGGTGGAATTTTGGGTGGCATCAGCAATGGTGAAGATATTGTGCTGAATGTATATTTTAAACCAACACCTTCAATATTTAAAGAGCAACATACAATTACGACAGAGAATGAAGAGGTTGATTTTGCACTTAAAGGTAGGCATGACCCTTGTGTAGCTATTCGTGGAAGTGTTGTGTGTGAGTCTATGGTTGCATTGGTAATTGCTGATATGCTTCTTTTAAATATGGGCTCTAAAATGGATGGAGTAATCCGTTATTACAAAGATTGAGTTTATTTTTTTTAGATATAATCTTATTATAATATCTTATAATAGGAGTCTTGATTGAATCGTAAAAGTTTTTTATGGGATTATGGTGAACATGTTGCAGGATATGATGTAACAGTTATCAATGAGAGGGAAGCACGAGCAGCCGCTGGTATTCTTTTTATGTTGGGTATGATAGTAATCTTTGTAGGTATTGGCTTTGGTCATATTATAGTTGCTCGAGTCTATCTGGCCTTTTTATTTATTGATTTTACTGCACGGGCTATCTCTCCAAATTACTCTCCATCACTTCTGTTAGGGAAGTATGTTGTACGCAATCAAAAGCCTGAGTATGTAGGTGGTTTGCAAAAACGGTTTGCATGGACACTTGGTTGGCTAATATCGTTACCGATGCTCTATTGGTTTGTCCTTAATTGGGATATTACTTTTTATAAAGTGCTGATTTGTGTACTTTGTCTTACTCTGATGTTTTTGGAAAATGCCTTTGGTGTTTGTGTTGGGTGTATGATATATAAAGCAATTATGAGTAAAGATCCAGAGCATTGTCCTGGTGGCGTGTGTGAAATGCGTATAAAAGAGCCAATACAAAAATTTAATTTTTTACAAGCTTCTATTGCAATAGTCACTGTTGCTGGACTATTGTTAGGAATATATTTATTTCTTGCTAAAACAGAATCTAAAACTTTCTTTGGAGAGTTTTTACATGAAGCAGTTTTAACAAAAGCCCAACTGCAAAAAGAGCAAGATGAAAAATTTCAAAGAGAGGCAGATAAAGAGTTTGAGGATGATGATTTTTAATTCTTTAAAATTTTAACGCTGTCTCCAGTATGAATTAGAGCCTTATCTTTGACAACTCTGGCAAAAATACCTCTATCATTCTTGAGTAGTTTTGGTAACTTTGGATTAACAGTGGTTAAACCTTTACATAGAGTACAATTTTGTGTGATTTCTAGTAGAGCGTTACCAATTTGTATTCTATCTCCAGCGACTAAAGAGTATGGATTTATATCTATTAAAATATTTTCTCCAAGTATTCCAGTATCTATATTTATACTGTTTTGTTTTGCTAATGTATAACTATCTAGTGATGTAATCAGAATTGAACGATCAGGATCTTTCGCATAAAATTTATCACCTACAATACCTTTAGTATCTATTTCTGCAGTTTGAAGAGAAACTTTTGTTTTTGTTGTATCATCTTTTGTAATATATAAGTTTAAAACTTTTCCATCTGAAGTATTATTCATGTGACTTCCTTTTTTAATATTATCAGGGGGAGTAACTACTCCTCCCTATCAAACTTATTTTAATTTACCATTTCCGTAATATTTAAAAAGATAGTTTGCAATAATAACTTGATCTTTTTTCTTAATAGGTGCTTTAAAAGAGTGTACCATTTTATGTACTTTTTCTTCCCAAAAAGATTTTGATTGTTTTCCCATATTGAGAACATAACCAAAAGAGTGACATGTTAAACAATTCGCTTGAACCACACTAGAACCTTTGCCCGTTTTAATTTTATAAGGGATGTAAGGAATTTCAATATTACCTTTAACTTGTGCAAAAAGAGAACCAGTCAATAGAATTGTTATTAATAGTAATTTTTTCATTTTTTTTCCTTAAATTATTTCTACTGTAACTTCATCGATACCATTATATTTGTATCCACCACGATTCCATCCAATATCTTTTGACAATGGTTGTTCTTCGCCTAAAACATTCATTGCTTTTGCCATAAAAGTCAATTTACCATATTGAGTAGGTTTGAATGCATATCTAAATTCTGTATATGCATAACGCCCATTATCTTGTTTTAGAAGGGCTTTGTTCCATGTTTTACCATTATCAGTAGAGACCATTACATTATTAATGCCAGCACCATCATCCCACGCTACACCACGAACAACAATTTCAGAATTATGATACATTTTCATTCCATTTTCAGGGAAACCAATAACTGATTTTACATTCATAATTGTAATAGGTTTTGTAGTTTTATATAAATGATCTGGTGTTTCACTCTCTGTTGCATTATCTGCAATTCTATACCCCTTGTCCATAAAGAAGAGGTGCTTGTATTTATTTGATACAGTAATTGTACTTAACATTTTGACCCAACTATCAGAATAATATCCTGGAACAATAAGACGAACAGGATAACCATTTAAATATGGAAAATCTTCGCCATTCATCTCATAAGCTAAGATTACATTATCCTCAAGTTCATCCATAGCAAGTTCTCTGACAAAATCTGGTGTTTTATAGTAAGCAGGGGTGTCTCTGCCGTTAAAACCTACCCAACCTGCATCTTTTTTAAGTCCAGCAAGATCCAAGACATCACGGAGTCTTACTCCTTTGAATTTTGCACATCCCATAGCACCATTACCCCATTGGATACCTCCTGTTATAGGGCTAAATGCCGAACGAGAGTTTCCTCCACATTGTTGTACAGCAGTTACTTCTACTTGTTCAAAAGCTGTTTTCAATTCCTTCAATGTTACTTTTAACTCTTTTTTAACCATACCATTGATTGTAATTGTATATGTATCTGGGTCAATATGTTGTGGAATATCTGGAAGGTGCCATCTTACGAAAAATTTATCATTTTCAGTAATTCCACGCGTAAAAACTGACATTGGTGATTCCAATAATGGTGGTCTGTCTGAATGCACAATCATTGGAGCTTTTTCTGGAAAATTAACCTTTGATATATCTTTATAAATTTTTGGTTCATGTGTATCTGCTAATAATTCAGTTGTACCTAAAATAGCAGCTGAAGCGGCGATAGAAGTCTTAAAAAAATCTCTTCTTTTCATAAATTATCCTTATAAGTTATTTTGTTTCACTCTTGTCATTTATTATGGTCAGGCACTTATCTTGTAAAAACTATATAAAGTGAAAGAATGATAGGAGCAAGAAGCTCCTATATGAAAGAAGCTAAAATTATTTAATTTTAGCTTTTCCTTTGTAAGTTTTACCATGATTATTTATGGCAATAAGTTTGATTTTATCGCCTTTTGCACCGATACCTTTAAATTCAAATTTAAAGATAGGGTTTTTAGATAGAAACTGAGAAGTTGAAAAATCAGCTACAGTTTCACCATTAAGTGTTGCACTGAAGTGAGTTACGAAGTCTGCATTGTCTCTACTTCCCGTTTTTTTCTCTGCCATATTGTATGTCATTGATGGATTTTTAATCAATGCTTTAACAGATATAACACCATTTTTTAATTTTGCTTTTGCTTTAATTCCAGCCATTTTATTTCCTTAATAAATTATTTTTTAATTATCACGCTTTTGTGAAAGGATTACCCTTCACAACCACCAAGAGCAACATCTAAAGTTTTTTGAGCAGCATAGAGTTTACCATCATTGCCTTGAGCTACAACTGTAATAGTACCAGATGAAGCCATTTTAATTTTGATAGAGTATTTGTTTACACTGTATTTGTTTACATCAACAACCATTACAGCAGCTTCAGGGTTTGCATTTTGAAATATTGCAATACTTTTCACATCTTTATCAGTTGAAAAATTAACTGGAATAGCACCACCATTACTTGCTACATCAGGAGCTTTTAATTTTACTCCTTCCATAGTTAAAGCATTTGAACCATAAAGAGCTTTAATAGCACTCATAACACCCTCTTCAGTTACCTTCTTACCATTCATTACATTTTTTGTACTCCATACAGCAGGTTTCGATTTTCTAAAATCTGCTGCTCTAACACTTGCAGGAACAGCAACTAAAGCTATTGCCCCTAAAGTCATACTTAAAAATTTTCTTCTTTGCATTGTTTATCCTTTGTATTTATTTACTTTTGCCGACCATATAATCGACAACTAATTTAAAATCTTTATTTGATAAAGATGAACCACCTTTTGGAGGCATACCATTTATACCATTTATACCATTTTTGTAAACACCACTCATCCCTTTTGCAAGAAATGGTGCCCAATCTGATTTACTACCTAATACAGGTGCACCCATACCTTCTGCACCGTGGCACATAGCACAGTTTGCAGTATATGCTTTTTGAGCGTTGAAATCACTACTTTTTACTTTTGGTAAATTTCTTACTTCAGAAAGAGGTGGATGAAAATCATGTATCCCCCCATTTTGGATGTAAACTACTTTTGCAGTTGGCTCTTGACAATCATGCATACATCGTGATGCTGGTTTTTTAACATCATATGTCTGTCCACCAAAATTATGGGGATTAGCATAATATTTACGAACATTTTCAGGACCATTTGGACCATAGATATTAGGCTCAAATCCATTTCTATTTGGCATTTTTATTTTTAAGAATTTTGCACGATTAAGTACATAATCATCATCAACTTCAACACCGTCTATTTTCATCTCATTTGCATTAAGTATAAATGCAACTAAAGAATAAACCTGATTATTAGTCAAGGTACCAGTCATTGGGTGTGGCATCGCATCTTTAATATACCACCAAAGTGTACTAGCTTGTGGCCAATATGAACCAAAAACACGAATAGGACCATCTTCATCAGGCTTTAGTCTTTGATTTGTTAATGTTTTTTGTAATTCATACGCATTTCCTTTGGCTAATGCTGGATATCCACCACCTCCAGAACCAAAATCACCATGGCACATAACACATTTAGCATCATAAACATCACTACCTTCATCTGCCGTACCTTGACCTTCAGGAAGACCAGTACCATCAGGCATTATATCTGTGTTCCATGCCGCGTATTCAGCTGCTGTTGGAACTCTACCGTAATGGATTTTTTTTGCATCTTTGGCAACTTGTCCATTTACATAGTAAAGACTAGTTTTCCCATTAACAACAGGATAAGAAAGACCACCGTCTATACTTTTTTTTGTCTGTGTAGGTAACTTTGTTGGAGAAACATTTTCCATACATGCAGAGAGTCCCA
>JALSWC010000133.1 GCA_027060825.1 Sulfurimonas sp. | reverse complement strand
TATTTCTCTCAGGCACACCACACATCATTCCTGTCTCTTTGTGTTTCATAACATGATTATATTCACCATGAATTGGTAAAAAGAATTTAGGATTTACTAAACGCAACATAAGTTTTTGCTCTTCCATAGAAGCATGACCAGAGACATGAATATCTCTATCCATTGCCACTCTCGCACCACATTTTTGCAAATGGTTTA
This sequence comes from Sulfurimonas sp., assembly GCA_027060825.1. GTDB lineage: Bacteria > Campylobacterota > Campylobacteria > Campylobacterales > Sulfurimonadaceae > Sulfurimonas. The sequence goes on along the minus strand of JALSWC010000133.1, from coordinate 1,404 downwards.
GCATTTTAGAAATAGAACCTTCATTCCCAGGAATTGCACGAGAAGAGAGTACAATCAAATCTGTCGGTTTAATTTTAATGTGTCTATGCTCTCCAATACTCATTCTAAAGAGTGCTGAATTTGCCTCACCTTGAGAGCCCGTAGTAACAATAAGTACATCTTTATCACTCATATTTGCTACATCTTCAGGCTCTACAAAAATACTTTTAGGAAATTTTATATAATCATACTGCATACAAACTTCTAAATTACGCTCCATTGAACGCCCAATCACACAAACTTTACGACCATACTTCACACCATACTGAATAGCCTGATAAACGCGGTGAATGTTTGAACTAAAAGTTGAGAGAATCACACGTCCCTCTGCTTTTGAAAAGACTCTGTCAAGTGCAGGTCCAACACTTAATTCAGATCCAGTAGCTATTGGATTATGTGAGTTTGTTGAGTCACTCAACAGACACAATACACCTTTTTCACCATAATGAGCAAGTCTATGAAGATCTGCTGGGTATCCATCAACTGGTGTATAATCTATTTTAAAGTCACCAGTGTGAATAACAGTACCAGCTTCAGTAGTAATTGCAATAGAAGAAGAATCAATAATAGAGTGTGTCATATGCATCCACTCAACTTCAAAATCATTTCCTATTTTATATACTTTTCTCTTCTCAATTGGATTAAAATGTTTTCTTGCCTCTTTTAAGTGATGCTCATCAAATTTATTTCCTATCATTGCTAAAGGAAGCGGTGTTCCATAAATTGGAAACTGTAACTCTTTAAAAAGATATGGCATTGCACCAATATGATCTTCATGGGCATGTGTAATTATAATACCAACAATCTTATCTTTTATTTCATGTAAGTATGAAAAATCAGGTACTAAAATATCTACACCATGCATATCTTCATCAGGAAAGCTCATACCAACATCGACTAATATTGCCTCATTATCTGTTTCAAAAACAGCAATATTTCCACCGATTTCACCAAGTCCACCAAGTGGTGTTACACGGATTTTTGCTTTAGAGTTTAAATCCAATTTATAATGAGGATTCAATCTTTGCTTTTGAGACTCTTGATTCTTTGAAACAAAAGATTTTAGATTTTCATCAACTGGTGAAGGTCCTCTTTTATGTCGATTACGATTTTTATTTTTGTTATTATTAGACTTAGTAGCCGGCTTATTACCTGTTGTAGCTTCATTTTTCTTTTGATTAGGATTCGGTCTACGACTGTTGTTATTTCTTCTATTGTTATTTGGTTTGCGTTGTTCCTGAGGTTTACTTTGAGTAGCCTCTTGTGTCTCTTCTGCCATCCAAACTCCTTATTTATATTATTTTGTAGAGTTGGTGATAGTCCTTCGTGCTAACTTGATGAGGGCGAATTGTTAATGTAAGTTCT
>JALSWC010000132.1 GCA_027060825.1 Sulfurimonas sp. | reverse complement strand
CCTTTTCCAGCAGCATCGCGTCCTTCAAATATCATTAATACTTTTTGTCCAGTCTCTTTGATGTAATTTTGCATTTTAAGTAGTTCAATTTGAAGCGTTTTTAGTTCATCTTCATATTGTAGAACTTCATCCCTCACCCAGACTGCTACACGCTTTTTATGTGGATCTTTCTCACGCTTTTCACGCTTTAGCTCTTTTTTGTTTTTTCGTCTATCTTCATGGATTATCTCTTCGAGTTCTGTTCCGTCACTTATTTCATCATCTAGTATATCTCTCTCTTGACCCATATTATTTTCCTTTAAAGTGAGTTTGTTATTAGTGTATTAATCTCATCAATATTTTGCGTATTTGCAAAACAACTTTTTTCCCCACAAATCATAAAATCATCTTCTTCTGATGATGCTTTAAAAAGAGTAAAAGGATAGTGTATTACTTTACTTGCTAATGCACCATTTTGTATGTTTTGTGCTGTTGTCTTTATAATTCTATCACCTTTTACATATCTCAAAGCTTGTATGAGCATAAAAGGGTAGTAAATTGGTTTGCGTCCAAGCTCATAAGAGTTGTACTCCATTGTTTTAAAAGCAAAATGAGTATATTTTTCATCTTCAAGGAGTGTGCCAAGTGTTAAGAGTGCATCTACCATAACACTCACCGAACTTGTATAGGTTGTATCTGTAACTTCAGCTTTTACGGCAAATTCTCCTGCACTAAAGTTCCATAAACCTTTGTCATAGAACTCCTCAAGTGCTTTGTTTATAAATCTCTGTGCATGGATGAGATAAAGTTCATTTTGTGTATATTTAAACGCAGTGAGTAGGGCTTGTGAAAGAAAAGCATAATCTTCTAAGAAAGCTTCCACTTTTGGCTCTTTGTGAATGAGGGTTGTATGGTAAAGTGTTCCATCAAGAAACATGGTATCTAAAAGTTTGTCCAGACTAAGTATGGCTTTGTCTTTGTAAACACAGTCAATAGTGCCTAATTTAAAGAGTGAATTTATCATCATCGCCGACCAAGAAGTTTGCACTTTTTTATCTATAAAAGGGTACTCTCTTTTTGCTCTAAGATTTTGGAGTAAAATTTTTACTTCATCAAACCATGAAGGCACCTCTTTCTCAAATCTTACTATATTTTGACCCATTTCAAAGTTTCCATGATGTGAGATGTTCATCTCTTGGCACATCTCTTGAGCGTTGTTATAACCATTTTGAGTTAAAAGTGTGTAAACCTCTTCATAACTGTATGTAAAGTAAGTTCCTTCTGCTCCCTCACTATCTGCATCACTTGCACTGTAAAAAAGTCCCTCTTCATTCATAAAATGGAGCCAAAAATCTGCCACTTCTTTTGCCGTTTTTAAGTAGCTTTCATGAGAGTAAGTGTTATATGCTTCACTATAAACACCACAAAGAAGGGCATTATCATAGAGCATCTTCTCAAAATGTGGAACAAGCCATTTCTCATCTACAGAGTATCTACAAAATCCACCATCAACGAGGTCATACATACCACCTTTTGTCATATTTGTAAGTGTCGTCTCTACCATCGCCTTTGCTGCTTTATCATTGTAAAGTCTATCTATTGTTATTAAGGCATTGAGTGTTGTTGCGTGAGGAAATTTTGGTTTGCTTGAAAAACCACCATTTCTTGTATCGTAGTTGTTTTTTGCTTGAAGCATAAAGTTTTTGTAAAAATCCTCTTTTAAAACAGTTGCCTCTTTAGGATGCTCTGGATGGTTTAAAAATCCCTCAATCTCATCAGCATTTTCAAAGAGTTTGGTATCCATAGCTTTTACTTTTTTTGTTATGAGTTTTGTAAGCTCTTTAAATCCCATCCCCTCAATGCTTCCTGAATTTGATTCAGGTGGAATATATGTTCCAGCAAAAAATGGTTTATTTTCTGGAGTACAAAATATAGAGGTCGGCCAGCCTCCAGCTCTACGGTTGAGTAAAAGATGTACCTCTTGATAATATTTGTCAATGTCAGGACGCTCTTCACGGTCAACTTTTATGGCAATAAAACCCTCATTAAGATTTTTTGCACACTCTGCATCTTCAAAAACTTTCTCTTCCATAACATGACACCAGTGGCATGAGCTATACCCTATGCTAATAAAAATCGCTTTATTTTCTTTTTTTGCAAGCTCAAATGCCTCATCACACCAAGGCCACCAATCTACAGGATTATCTTTGTGTTGTTGTAGATAAGGGCTATCTTCTTTTGCTAATCTGTTTGACATATATAATTTCTCCAATTTCACCATTTAGTTTTTATCATATTATACACAATATATGGATATAATTTCTCTATAAATTTAAAAGGAAAGTGAAATATGAATATATTTTTAAGAATGTTTATTGTACTTATACTCAGTTTTTGTACGCTCAACGCAGGAAAGTTTTTGATGCCAAATGAAGCGTTTGCACCTTATGCAAAAGTGAATGATAAGATGCAAATAGAAGTAGGTGTTACACTTGGAAAGAAGATATATCTTTATGATAAATCATTAAAGATTTCATTAGAAGGTAGTAAAGATTTTACTATTAAAAATATTCAAAAACCAAAAACAGTAAATCATGAAGGTGATGCAGTCTATATGCAGTCGCCAAACTTTGTGCTTACACTTAAAAATAGTGATGGTGTAAGTGGCATAAAAGATGTAAAAGTAAAAATTGCATATCAAGGGTGTTCTGAAGATGGGCTATGCTATGAGCCTAATTCTAAACTCTTTACACTTAAAATAGATACTAAAAAACTGGCATCTGGTGGAAAAATTGTGCAACAATCTCAAACAGACTCCATTGTTCAAAGTATAAAATCAAGTAGTTTTTTTATGGTTCTTTTGACATTCTTAGGCTTTGGACTTTTACTCTCATTGACTCCTTGTGTTTTTCCTATGATTCCTATTATTTCAGGTGTTATTATCTCTCAAGGAGAGGGAATAACAACAAAAAAAGCCTTTATACTCTCTTTAGTGTATGTTCTTGCTATGGCTGTGGCATATACTATAGCAGGTGTTGTAGCAGGTCTTTTTGGATCAAATCTTCAGGCTGCTTTGCAGACTCCATGGGTTGTTTACTCATTTGCAGGCGTTTTTGTACTTCTTGCATTGAGTATGTTTGGTTTTTATGAGCTGAAACTTCCTGATGCTTTAGTAGCAAAAGTAAGTTCAAACTCTAAACGCAGTGGTTATGCTGGTGTTGCTATTATGGGCTTTTTATCTGCTCTTATTGTTGGACCTTGTGTCGCTGCTCCTTTAGCAGGGGCATTAGTTTACATTGGTCAAACAGGCGATGCACTTCTCGGTGGTGCAGCACTTTTTAGTATGAGTATAGGAATGGGACTTCCTCTTATTGTTGTTGGGGTGAGTGCTGGTAAATTTATGCCAAAACCAGGTGCTTGGATGACACTTGTTAACGAAGTATTTGGTGTGCTTATGCTTGGTGTTTCCATTTGGATGCTTGGTAAAGTTGTTAATGAGAATGTGACTACGCTACTCTATGCCCTTGTAGGTATAGGTTTTGCATTCCATTTGGATGTTTTTTCAAAAAAGGGAAATATTTTTAAACGAACTTTTTCTTTGATTTTACTTACTTATTCGCTTGCACTTTTCATAAGTGTTTTAGCAGATGCACCGAGTATGAGTAAACCACTTAGATTTTTAAAAGCCTCTTCTCCTCAAGGAGTATCAACGGCCTCAGATAAAGCATTGCATTTCATAAAAGTAACTTCAATACCAGAGTTAAACGCAGTATTAGAGAAGAACCGTGGCAAAAAAATAATGCTTGATTTCTCGGCTGATTGGTGTACTTCTTGCAAAGAACTTGCAGAGGTAACATTTGTAGATAATGCTGTAAAGAAAAAATTGAATGATTTTGTGTTGATTCGTGCAGATGTTACGAAAAATGGAGCAAATGAGAAAGCACTTAGTAAAAAATATGGTGTTTTTGGACCTCCAGCAATTATCTTTTTTGATAAAGATTTGCAACCGATAAAGTCAAAGACTATTATCGGTTATGAAAACCCGAAAGAGTTTTTGGAGCATCTTCGTAGTTTATAGCAGAAGTTTTATCTTCTGCCTCTTCTTGTGGCTGCATTTGCTCTTCCTCCACCGCGTGGCTTATTTCTCGCTCCACGGTTTCCACCCATATTTATAGGTTCAGCTTTGATGCTAGGGTCTGGTTTAAACTCTTTAATCCATACTTTTGGTATGTCTTTTTTTATAAGCTTTTCAATACCTGCTAAAAATTCGTCTTCATCAACACAAACAAGGCTAATAGCCTCACCTTTGTTTCCTGCACGACCTGTTCGACCTATGCGATGCACATAATCTTCACTTACATTTGGAAGCTCAAAGTTCACAACATGAGGGAGTTGGTCTATGTCAATGCCTCGTGCAGCGATGTCTGTTGCAACAAGTACACGGATTTCACCTTTTTTAAAGTCTGTAAGTGCCTTTGTACGCGCATTTTGACTTTTGTTTCCATGAATTGCAGCTGAAGTGATGCCATCTTTGTCAAGTTGTCCACAGAGCTTATTTGCACCATGTTTCGTGCGTGTAAAGACTAAAACTTGTTGCCATTTTCCCTCATTAATAAGGTGTGTCAGAAGTTCACGCTTGCGTGTCTTATCGACATGATATACAGCTTGTTTTACTATTTCACTTGAAGCATTTGTTCGTGCAACTTCTATAAGCGTTGGAGTATTGAGAAATTGGTTTGAAAGCTTTTTTATGGCATCAGAATAAGTTGCTGAGAAGAGAAGTGTTTGTCTCTGTTTTGGAATGATATTTATAATTTTCTTGATGTCATTTACAAAACCCATATCGAGCATTCTATCTGCTTCATCAAGTACCAAAAACTCTATTTCTCTCAAATCAATCGTTTTTTGAGAAATGTGGTCAAGCAGACGGCCAGGGGTTGCGATGACAATATCTACACCTTTGCGAAGTTGTACGATTTGTGGGTTAATCTTTACCCCACCAAAAATCACTGTTGATTTAAAAGGTGTGTGTTTGGCATAAAGTGCTACATTTTCAGCAACTTGCAATGCAAGTTCACGAGTCGGCGCTAAAATAAGCGCTCGTACTTTATGTTTTTTTGGTGCTTGTTTGCGTGAAAGTAGTTCCAAAAGTGGCAGAGTAAAACCTGCTGTTTTTCCTGTTCCAGTTTGTGCGCCTGCTAAAATATCTTTCTTTTGAAGTATAACAGGAATAGCCTGAGCTTGAATCGGAGTAGGAGTTGTATAACCTTGTTCTTTGACAGCTTTTAGAATCGGTGCTGATAAACCGAGTGAGTTGAATGTAATTTCGTTTTTAATCTTTATTTCCTAATTGAGACCTTACTAAAAAGTCTTTTGTATATCTCTACACTATAGCATAATTTCTACGTTTTGTGGCAATAATGCAAATAATTCGCTTATAAGTATCGTGTATTGAATGTCTTGAATTGAGAAAAAGTAAAGCACTAATTAAAGCGTATAGTATCTCTCATAATATCAAGTAACTTTCTTTTCTTAACTTCCATAACTTTTCCTTAAAATTTAAGCTAACTGATGCTCTTTTAATGGAATATTCGCAATTAATACGACACTTTTGTCTCAATAACTGTAAATATCAACAAAAACAACACATTTTCTTTAAGGATAATAGTTGAAAAATTGTAAATATCTTAAAAATATTGTATTTTGTTATGAAATTTAGTATTTTTTCTCTTTTAATAACACATATTTTTTGCTAGTTAATACTATGTTTTAAGATTAATACGACTATAATGGTGTTGAATAAATAGTTGTAAGTTCCCGC
>JALSWC010000131.1 GCA_027060825.1 Sulfurimonas sp. | reverse complement strand
TAAAAACACCACAAGAATTTTTACAAAAAGATACAGATGAGTGGGTAGTTGTCTTGAAAGGTTGTGCAAAACTTGAGATTAATGGTATAGTACATAAACTAAAAGCAGGGGATAGTCTATTTATTCCTGCAAATACAAAACATACTTTATTAAAAACAAAAAAAGTTGTTGTTTGGTTGGCAGTTTATATAAAAAAAGAGGGAAATGTATGAAAAAAGAGGCAATAATTCTTCTCAATATGGGAGGACCAAATAATCTTCATGAAGTTGAGATGTTTTTGAAAAATATGTTTGCTGATAAAAATATATTGACCATGAAGAGTAATCTTGTTCGTAAGTTGGTGGGTGGACTTATTGTTTTTAACCGCACAGAGTCTTCACAAGAGATTTATAGACAGCTAGGGGGGAAATCTCCCATAGTAGGGCATACAAAAAAACTTGTAGAAAAACTACAAAAAAGGCTTGGTGAAAAGTATGTAGTTGATTTTGCTATGCGTTATACACCTCCCTTTGCTACGGAAGTTATAGAGAGATTAAAGAGTGAAGAGATAGATAAAATCTATTTGATTCCTCTCTATCCTCATTACTCTACAACAACCACAAAATCTTCATTAGAGGATTTTGAAGAAGCATACCATAAAAGTGAAGGAGATGCTCTACTTATTGAAATAAAACACTTTTTTCAAAATGATACTTACAATAGAGCTATTATTGAAAATATTAAAAAAAGTGTAGCAGATGATGAATACCGTGATTTTGACATCATATTTTCTGCTCATGGGTTACCAAAAAAAATCGTAGATGCAGGGGATGTGTATGAAAAACATATAAACAGGCATGTTGGGATACTTAAAGAGATGATGCAAGAGCAGGGAATGGTATTTCATGATGTGCATTTGGCATACCAGTCAAAAGTAGGGCGTATGGAGTGGCTTACACCATCGCTTGAAGATAAGCTTAAAACTGTACGAAATAGGGGTGTCATCATTTTTCCTATTGCCTTCACTATAGATAACTCAGAGACTGATTTTGAGCTTGGTGTGGAGTATAAAGAGATAGCCGAGGAGTTAGGATTTAAAGAGTATAGAGTCTGTTCTTGTCCAAATGATAGTGAACTTTTTGTAGATACGCTTATTGAACTTTATGAGAAGATGAAGTCATGAAAAAAATAGTTATATTTGATATGGATGGTACTTTAATTGATTCTAAAAAAGATATAACTATTTCCATCAATTATGTACGGAAGAAAAATCATAATTTACCTCCATTAAGTGAAGAATTTATAGTAGAAGCAATTAATATGGAAGGGAGGAACCTTCCTGAACTTTTTTATAAGACAAAAGTATATGAGACGAGAGATAGAGAACTTTTTGAGCATCATTATAAAGAGCAATGTACTCAAAATCCTTATCTTTATGCAGGTGTTTTAGAACTTTTAATGCACCTAAAAAAAGAGGGTGTTCACCTCTCTGTTGCAACAAATGCACCGACAATTTTTGCTAAAACTATGCTTTCGCATTTAGGTGTTGCACAATTTTTTGATTTTATAATTGGTGTAGATGAGGTGCATGCTTCAAAACCTGATCCAGCTATGCTAAATTATATATTAGGTCATTATA